>NZ_MUKA01000229.1 GCF_002150735.1 Streptomyces africanus | reverse complement strand
TGCGGAAGCGGTGCCGCGGCGGAGGCAAGCACCCCTGTCGCCGCGGCACCGCTTCCGCATCGTCGTTCCCCTCGTCCTGCTGGCCTTCGTCGCCTCGGTCCTCCTCGTCGAGGGGTACACCACCCGGGGCTTCGCCGGTGACCAGGAAGCGCGCGCCGGACGACCGGCCACCGGCGTCCCGCGCAGGATCGCCGGCGGCGGCCCCGTCGTCGACACCACCGACGATCACCAGCGGACGTACCGCACACCGGACAAGACCATCGTCCTGACCTTCGACGACGGCCCCGACCCCACCTGGACGCCCCGCATCCGGGCCGTCCTCGACCACTACGGCACGCCCGGCACCTTCTTCGTCACCGGGCAGCAGACCGCCCGGCACCCGGGAGTCCTGCGCAGCGTGGTCCGCTCCGGCCACGAGATCGGCGTGCACACCTTCTCCCACCCGGACCTGGCCACCCGGTCCGCGAGCGAGGCCGACCGTGAGCTGGCGCTGACCCAACTCGCCCTCGCGGGGGCCGCGGGCATCAACACCTCGCTGATGCGGATGCCCTACTCCTCGGTCCCCTCCGCCCTCGACGACAAGGCGTGGTCCGTGGCCCGGCACCTGGGGGAGAAGGGCTACGTCCTGGCGTTCATCGACCAGGACACCAACGACTGGCGGCGGCCGGGCGCCCGGGCCATCGCCGACGCGGCCACCCCGAGAGTGCCGGGCCGGGGCGCTGTCGTCCTCCTTCACGACGCGGGAGGGGACAGATCACAGACGGTCGAAGCCCTCAAGACCCTGATCCCCCGGCTGAAGGCCCAGGGCTACCGCTTCACCACCCTCGCCGATCTCGTCGGCACCGACAGTTTCACTCGCCCCGTCGACACGGCGGACCGGTGGAGCGGCCGCGTCTTCGTGGCCGCCGTGACCGTGTCGGGGGCGGCGGTGTCGGCCGTCACGGTGCTGCTGCTGGTGGTCGGTTCACTCGTCCTCGCGCGCTGTGTGCTCCTGCTCGTCCTGGCCCGTCACCACGCCCGCCGCCAACGGCGCCCCCACAGCGACCGGGCCGGGCGGGTCACCCGGCCCGTCAGTGTCGTCGTACCCGCCTACAACGAGGAGCTGTGCATCGCCAAGACGCTCCGCTCCCTCGCCGCGAGCGACCACCCCGTCGAGATCATCGTCGTGGACGACGGATCCAGTGACGACACCGCCGACCTCGCACAGTCGCTCGCCCTCGACAACGTCACCGTCATCCGGCAGCCCAACGGCGGCAAGCCCTCCGCCCTCAACACCGGCGTCCTGCGGGCCTCCCACGACATCGTCGTCATGCTGGACGCCGACACCGTCTTCGCCCCCTCGACCGTCGGCCGCCTCGTCCAGCCGTTCGCCGACCCCGGAGTCGGCGCCGTCGCGGGCAATGCCAAGGTCGGCAACCGCCGGCGGCTGCTCGGCCGGTGGCAGCACATCGAGTACGTCATGGGCTTCAACCTCGACCGCCGCGTGTACGACCTGCTGCGCTGCCTGCCCACCATCCCCGGTGCCGTGGGGGCGTTCCGCGCCGAGGCCCTGCGGGACGCCGGGATGATGAGCGCGGACACCCTCGCCGAGGACACCGACATCACCATGGCCCTGCACCGGGCCGGGTGGGAGGTCCGCTACGCGCCGGACGCACTCGCCTGGACCGAGGCACCGTCCTCGCTGCGGCAGCTGTGGCGCCAGCGCTACCGATGGAGCTACGGCACGATGCAGGCCACGTGGAAGCACCGACACGCGCTGTTCGAGCATGGCCACGCGGGCCACTTCGGCCGCCTCGGTCTGCCCTTGCTGGCCGTCTTCCAGATCTTCACCCCGCTGCTCGCCCCGCTGATCGACATCCTGGCCGTCTACGGCCTGGTGTTCGGCAACCCGCGCATCACCGCGCTGGCCTGGGGCGGCGTGCTGGCGGTGCAGGCCGTCTGCGCCGGGTACGCCTTCCGTCTCGACGGCGAGAGGCTCCGGCCCCTGTGGGCGCTTCCCCTCCAGCAGGTCGTCTACCGCCAGGTGATGTACCTGGTCCTGACCCAGGCCTGCCTGACCGCGCTCAACGGCTACCGGCTGCCCTGGCAGCGGCTCAAGCGCAGTGGGGACGTGATGCTGCCTCCCCAGCCCTCCACCCGCCGGACGACGTGAGCTTCCCGTCCCAGCCCTCTACGCCTAATGGCTCATCCGGTTCACCGAGGCCCCTGACCGTTCTGACGTGGCCTTTTTCCATGCCCGCCGGCCCGAGCCCCCTCGCTGGATCGCACAATCGGGTTGAGTTGCCCGGCCGAAGGGCCGTCAGCCTTCCTCCCGGACGCTTTTCCGCTCAATGTGTGATCATGAAATCTCCGCGATTGCACTGTATGCCCCGATCCCTCGCCCACTCGGCTGGTGCGGCTGTCATCGTCCTCGCAGCAGCCCTGACCTCCGCCGCACCCGTAGCGGCTGACACCGCTGCGCTGCCGGTCCCTGGAGATGGCCCTCGTTTTGCGTGCCAAACGACCAGCGATCAGCGGCAAGGCCTCGAAGAGATCTTCTGGACCGTCCTGTTCGGGCCCCGGAACACCACGACGGAGACCCGGTGCGGCGGTGAGGAGGAGAAGGGAGGACAGGACCGGAACACAGGACTCCTCCAGCCCTTCATCGGCTCCTGACCGGCCAGGGGCGCTCGGGTATTCCGGGCGCCCCTCTCGTCGCCTCCCGCGCCTTTCCCGCGTGTGTTCGCGAAAGTCCAACAACCCCTGATTTCAGTGGGTTTGGGCGCTTGGGATGACTCGATTCGGTCAAGTCTTGGTCGAATACGTACGTGCATGGCGTGCTCTTCCGAAACGATGCGGCACGGACCGCGTGACACGCGGTCCTGACCCCCCTCACCGTTCTGAGAGAACTCCATGAGAAGAAGCGCAGCCGTCCTGTGCGGCGCGACCGTCGTCCTGGCCGGGACGCTCACCGCCGTTCCCGCCAGCGCCAGCGCGCCGCACTCCGCGACCACCGCCCAGGCCGCGAAGGTCACCTGGAAGAAGTGCGGCACGGAGGACTCCCCGACGCTCCAGTGCGCGTCGGTGAAGGTGCCGCTCGACTACGCCAAGCCGCAGGGGAAGCAGATCACGCTGGCGCTGTCCCGCGTGCCGCACACCGCCACGACGTACCAGGGCCCGCTGCTGGTCAACCCCGGCGGCCCCGGCGGCAGTGGCCTGTCGCTGGCCGGTTTCGTCGCGTCGTCCCTGCCGAAGGAGGTCGCCGCCCAGTACGACGTCATCGGCTTCGACCCGCGCGGCGTGGGCAAGAGCCAGCCCGCCCTGGACTGCAAGCCGGGCTACTTCGACCCGGTGCGCCCCGACTCCGTGCCCAGCACGCCCGCGCTGGAGAAGGCCAACCTCGACCGCGCCAAGTCCTTCGCCCAGGCCTGCGGCAAGAAGTACGCGAACGTCCTGCCGTACATCAACACGGTCAGCGCCGTGAAGGACATGGACTCGATCCGCAAGGCCCTCGGCGCCAAGAAGATCAACTACTTCGGCTACTCGTACGGCACCTACCTCGGCTCGGTCTACGCCAAGCTGTTCCCCGAGCGGGTGCGGCGCCTGGTGCTGGACTCGATCGTCGACCCGACCGGGGTCTGGTACGAGGACAACATCCAGCAGGACTACGCCTTCGACAAGCGCCACAAGGCCCTCATGGCGTGGATCGCCAAGTACGACTCCACGTACAAGCTCGGCACCGACCCGAAGAAGGTCGAGGCCAAGTGGTACGCCATGCGGGCGGCCCTGGCCAAGAAGCCGGCGGGCGGCAAGGTGGGCGCCTCCGAGCTGGAGGACATCTTCATACCCGGCGGCTACAACAACGCCTACTGGCCCACCCTCGCCCAGACGTTCGCGGCGTACGTCAACAAGAAGGACACCGCCGCGCTGGTCAAGGCGTACGACAACATCGCCGCCATCGACGCCTCCGGCGACAACGGCTACAGCGTCTACACCGCGGTGCAGTGCCGTGACGCGTCCTGGCCGCGCGACTGGAAGCAGTGGCGCAAGGACAACTGGGCGGTGTACGAGAAGGCGCCGTTCATGGCCTGGAACAACGCCTGGTACAACGCGCCGTGCGCGTTCTGGCCGACCAAGACGCTGAAGCCGGTGAACGTCGCCAACACCAAGCTCCCGCCGGTGCTGCTGTTCCAGGCGACGGACGACGCGGCCACCCCGTACCAGGGCGGTGTCACCGTGCACCGCCTGCTGAAGGGCTCCAGCCTGGTGGTGGAGCAGGGCGGCGGCAACCACGGCATCAGCCTGAGCGGCAACGCCTGCCTCGACAAGTACCTGGCGACCTACCTCACCAGCGGCAAGGTGCCGCACGGCAGCGGCGTGGCCGACGCGGTCTGCAAGAAGCTGCCCGACCCGAAGCCGCAGGCCACGGCGGGCAAGACGCCGAGCACGGGCCAGTCGGCCGTCGCGACGGTCGGCAACACACTGCGCGGGATCCTGGGGTCCGGTCTCTGAGCGCGCTCGCGTGAGCATCGCCTGACATGACGTGAGGGACGCCCGGCACGTGCCGGGCGCCCCTCATCGTCTGCGGGAGAAGGTCAGAGCTTCTCGATCACGTAGTCGACGCACTTCGTCAGGGCCTCGATGTCCGCCGGGTCGATCGCCGGGAACATCGCGACGCGCAGCTGGTTGCGGCCGAGCTTGCGGTAGGGCTCGGTGTCGACGATGCCGTTGGCGCGCAGGACCTTGGCGACGGCGGCGGCGTCCACCTCGTCCGTGAAGTCGATCGTGCCGATGACCTGGGACCGCTTGGCCGGGTCGGTGACGAACGGGTTCGCGAACTTGACGTCCTCGGCCCAGCCGTACAGCGTCCGCGCGGACGTGGCGGTGCGGCGCACCGACCAGTCCAGGCCGCCCTGGCCGTTGATCCACTCCAGCTGCTCGTTGAGGAGGAACAGGGTGGCGAGGCCGGGGGTGTTGTACGTCTGGTTCTTGCGGGAGTTGTCGATCGCCGTCGGCAGCGAGAAGAACTCCGGGACGTGCCGGCCGGACGCGTGGACGCGCTCCGCGCGCTCGATCGCGGCCGGGGAGAAGACGCCGATCCACAGGCCGCCGTCGGAGGCGAAGGACTTCTGCGGGGCGAAGTAGTAGACGTCCGTCTCGGCGATGTCGACGGGCAGGCCGCCGGCGCCGGAGGTGGCGTCCACGAGGACCAGGGAGCCTTCGTCGGCGCCGGCCACGCGCTTGATCGGCATGGCGACACCGGTCGAGGTCTCGTTGTGGGTGAAGGCGTACACGTCGACGCCCGCCTCGGCGACCGGCTCGGGGTGCGTGCCCGGGTCACTGGAGAGGACGTCCGGCTCGGCCAGCCAGGGCGCGAGCTTGGCGGCCTTGGCGAACTTGGAGGAGAACTCGCCGAAGCTGAGGTGCTGCGACTTGTTCTCGATCAGGCCGTGCGTCGCGATGTCCCAGAACGCGGTGGAGCCGCCGTTGCCGAGGACCACCTCGTACCCGTCGGGGAGCTGGAACAGCTCACGGATGCCCTCACGCACCTTGCCGACCAGGTTCTTGACAGGGGCCTGACGGTGGGAGGTGCCCATGAGGGACGTGCCGCTGGCGGCGAGGGCGTCCAGCGCCTCCGTCCGCACCTTGGAGGGACCCGCGCCGAAACGACCGTCCGCGGGCTTGATGTCAGAGGGAATCCGGATCTCAGCCACGGAGGGGAGCGTAGTCGCTTCCCGAAACGCGGGCGAAACGTCGTCCGTCGGGTGAGACGGTGTTGAGTGGGGGCATGAGCGCAGACATGAGTGGCGGCATGTCCGAACTTGAAGCGGAATTGCGGGCGGCCGTCCGGGGCGAGGTCGGGTTCGACGTCACCTCCCGGGCGCTGGTCACCATGGACGCGTCCAACTACCGGAGGGTCCCTCACGGGGTCGTCGCCCCCGTGGACGCCGACGACGTGGCCGCGGTGCTGGCCGTCTGCCGGGAGCACGGCGTGCCCGTCGTCGCCCGCGGCGGGGGCACGTCCATCGCGGGGCAGGCCACCGGTGCCGGTGTCGTCCTGGACTTCACCCGGCACATGAACCGGCTGGTCACCCTGGACCCCGAGGCGCGTACGGCCGTCGTGCAGCCGGGGCTGGTGCTCGACCGGCTCCAGGAAGCGGCGGCCCCGCACGGGCTGCGCTTCGGGCCCGACCCCTCCACCCACAGCCGGTGCACGCTCGGCGGCATGATCGGCAACAACTCGTGCGGCTCGCACTCGGTGGCCTGGGGGACGACCGCGGACAGTGTGCGCGAGCTGGACGTGATCACCGCGCGCGGGCGGCGGCTGCGGCTCGGGCGGGACGGGGCCGGCGCGCCGGACGGCCTGCGGGAGCTGGTGGACGGCGAACTGGCCCGGCTGCGCACCGGCTTCCCGGAGCTGCCCCGCCGTATCTCCGGGTACGCGCTGGACGCCCTGCTGCCCGAGCGGGGTGCCGACGTGGCCCGCTCCTTCTGCGGTTCCGAGGGCACGCTGGGCGTGCTGACGGAGGCGGTCGTAGGCCTGGTCGAGGCACCACGCGCGCGTGCGCTGGCCGTGCTCGGCTACGCCGACGAGAGCGCGGCGGCGGAGGCGGCGGCCGGACTGCTGCCGTTCGGACCGCTGACGGTGGAGGGCATGGCGGCCGACCTGGTGCCGTCCCCGGCCGCGCTGCCGCGGGGCGGGGCCTGGCTGTTCGTGGAGACCGGCGGGGAGTCGGCCGGGGAGGCACGCGCGCGTGCGGAGACGATCGTGCGGGCGGCCGATGTCCTGGACGCGCTGGTGGTCACCGACCCGGCGGGGCAGCGCGCGCTGTGGCGGATCCGGGAGGACGCGAGCGGTACGGCGACCCGGATGCCGGACGGGACGGAGGCCTGGCCCGGCTGGGAGGACTGCGCGGTGCCGCCCGCCAGGCTCGGGGCGTATCTGCGGGACTTCCGGGCGCTGCTGGCCGCCCACGGGCTGCGCGGCACGCCGTACGGGCACTTCGGGGACGGCTGCATCCACGTCCGGATCGACTTCGACCTGCTGACGGAGCCCGGCATCGCCCGGTTCCGCCGCTTCTCGGAGGAGCTCGCGGAGCTGGTGGTGACCCACGGCGGTTCGCTGTCCGGGGAGCACGGCGACGGGCAGGCGCGGGCGGAGCTGCTGCCGAAGATGTACGGGCCCGAGATGGTCGGCCTGTTCGAGCGGGTGAAGGGGGTGTGGGACCCGGACGACCTGCTCAACCCCGGCATGCTGGTCCGCCCCGCGCCCCTGGACGCCGGCCTGCGCTTCTCCGTCCTCCCCCGCGAGCCCGTCGACGTCGCCTTCGGCTACCCGTCCGACGGCGGTGACTTCTCGGCGGCGGTGCGGCGCTGCGTGGGCGTCGCCAAGTGCCGTACGACGTCGGTGTCCGGCTCGGGCGTCATGTGCCCGTCCTTCCGGGCGACCGGCGCCGAGGAGCACTCCACGCGCGGGCGGGCCCGGCTGCTGCACGAGATGCTCGCCGGTGAGCTGGTGAGCGACGGGTGGCGCTCCACGGAGGTGCGGGACGCCCTCGACCTGTGTCTGTCCTGCAAGGGCTGCCGGTCGGACTGCCCGGTGGAGGTGGACATGGCCACGTACAAGGCGGAGTTCCTCCACCACCACTACGCCGGCCGGCGCCGCCCGGCCGCGCACTACGCCATGGGCCGGCTGCCCGTGTGGCTCCGTGCCGTGACCCGTACGCGCACGGCGCGGCTGGTCAACGCCCTGGCGCGGCTGCGGCCTCTGGCGCGGGCGGCGAAACGGCTGGGCGGGATCGCCCCCGAGCGGGAGATCCCCCGGGTGGCGACACGGACGTTCAGCCGGTGGTGGGAGCGGCGCCGGGCCTGCGTGCGGGGCGACCTGGTCGTGCTGTGGCCCGACACCTTCACCGAGTACCTCTCGCCCTCCGTGGGGCGGGCCGCCGTGCGGGTGCTGGAGGCGGCCGGGCTGCGGGTGGCGCTGCCGCCGACCGTGCGTCTGGAGAAACCGCCGGTGGGCGACGGCAGGACGGTCGCCCTCGACCCGCTGTCCCTGCTGCGGGGGCGGGGGCACGTCTGCTGCGGGCTGACGTATGTGTCGACGGGGCAGCTGGACCGCGCCCGAGCGGTCATGCGCCGCACGCTCGACCTGATGGAACCGGTGCTGGAGACCGACGCCCCGGTCGTGGTCCTGGAGCCGAGCTGCGCGGCGGCCCTGCGCACGGACGTCCCCGAGCTGCTGCACGACGACCCGCGCGCCGCCCGCCTCGCCGCCAAGGTCCTCACCTTCGCGGAGACACTGGAACGCCACGCCCCCGGCTGGACACCACCGCGCGTCGACCGCCCGGTGGCCGGCCAGACCCACTGCCACCAGCACGCGGTGCTGGGCGACGCCGCCGACCGCCGGCTGCGCCGGGCCGCGCTGCTCACCGGCGAACTGAGCGGCGGCTGCTGCGGCCTCGCGGGGAACTTCGGCTTCGAGAAGGGCCACTACGAGGTGTCCACCGCATGCGCGCAGGAACAGCTCCTGCCGTCGGTACTGGAGGCCCCCGACGGCACGGTGGTCCTGGCGGACGGCTTCTCCTGCCGCACGCAGCTGGAGCAGCTGGCGGGCGTGCGGGGCAGGCACCTGGCGGAGGTGCTGGCGGCGGCGCTGGAGGGGGACGGCTGACACCGACTGCCCCTTCAGGCCCGCGCTTGAGGCGTTCGGGCCACGGCACGGGCCGACCCGAGTGTCTGAGCCGGGGCAGGGGCGAAGCCGCTCCTAGGCTCTCGGCACCAGCCACTCGAAGGAGCCCGCGCATGAGCGTCCGCGTCCAGCAGATCACCCGTGACGAGCATCTCGCGTTCGTCGCGGCCCGCCCCTCCGCCAGCCACACCCAGATCCCCTCCTGGGGCGAGGTGAAGCCCGACTGGCGGGCGGAGAGCCTCGGCTGGTTCGACGGAGCCGGGCAGCTCGCCGGCGCGGGACTGGTGCTGCTGCGCCCGCTGCCCGGGCCGAAGCTGCCCGGACTGCCGCGGTACCTGGCGTACCTGCCGGAGGGCCCGCTGATCGACTGGCACGAGCCCGGCCTCGACCAGCTGCTGGAGCCGATGGTCGCCCACCTCGCGAGCCGGGGCGCCTTCGCGGTGCGGATGGGCCCGCCGGTCGTGGTGCGCCGCTGGAGCGCCGAGGCGGTCAAGGCCGCGATCGCGGACCCGGCCGCCCGGCGCCTGCGCGACGTGCGGGCGACGTCGTTCGAACCTCGTGCCGGCCAGGTCGCGGACACCCTGCGCCGCATGGGCTGGCGGCAGACCGAACCCGGCGGCGAGGACGGCTTCGCCGCGGGACAGCCCCGGTACGTCTTCCAGGTGCCGTTCGCCGGACGGTCGCTGGAGGACATCCGCGGCGGCCTGAACCAGCAGTGGCGGCGCAACATCAGCAAGGCGGAGAAGGCCGGCGTGAAGGTCGTACGCGGCGGCTACGAGGATCTGCCGGCCTTCCACGAGCTGTACTCCGAGACCGCCGAGCGCGACCGGTTCCTCCCGCGCCCGCTGCCCTACTTCCAGCGCATGTGGAGCGCGCTCACCGCCGAGCACCCGGACCGGATGCGGCTCTACCTCGCGTACCACGACGGCGAGGCGCTCGCCGCCGCGACGATGCTGACCGTCGGCGACCACGTCTGGTACTCCTACGGCGCCTCCACGAGCCGGCGGCGCGAGGTCCAGCCGAGCAGCGCCGTGCAGTGGCGCATGATGACGGACGCCCATGAACTCGGCGCCGCCGTCTACGACCTGCGGGGCATCACGGACACGCTGGAGGAGTCCAGCCACCTGCTGGGCCTGCTCCGGTTCAAGGTGGGCACGGGCGGCGAGGCCGTCGAGTACCTCGGCGAGTGGGACTTCCCGATCAACCGGCTGCTGTACAAGGCGCTGAACCTGTACCTGGCCCGCCGCTGACGGCCCGCATTCCAAGACAGTGGCATAAGCGGTTTACGCGCCTGGCCGAGTCCATTACTCTGGACTTCGAAGTACATCCTGTTGCATGAAAGCGTGCATCAGGATGGAGGTACGCAGCCGAGCACAGGACCGCCCGTGACCACTCCGGACACCGCCACCACGCCCCCGTCCGCGACGACCGCCGCCGCCGGCGCACCGGCCGCAGGACCGGGCCGGCCCGGCCGGCTGGGCTCCCTCGGGCCGGTGGGCCTGGTGTTCGCGGGCGGGATCTCGGTGCAGTTCGGCGGCGCGCTGGCGGTGATGCTGATGCCGAGGGCGGGGGCCCTCGGGGTCGTGGCGCTGCGGCTGTTCGTGGCGGCGGCCGTCCTGCTGGTGGTCTGCCGGCCGCGCCTGCGCGGCCACTCACGCACCGACTGGGGCACGGTCGTCGTCTTCGGCATCACCATGGCCGCCATGAACGGCCTCTTCTACCAGGCCGTCGCCCGCATCCCGCTGGGCCCCGCGGTCACCCTGGAGGTCCTCGGCCCGCTCGCCCTCTCGGTCCTGGCGTCCCGCCGCGCGATCAACGTCGTCTGGGCGGCACTCGCCCTCGCCGGTGTCTTCCTCCTCGGCGGCGGAGGCTTCAGCGGCCTCGACCCCGTAGGGGCGGGCTTCGCCCTGGGTGCCGGCGCCATGTGGGCGACCTACATCATCTTCAGCGCCCGTACGGGCCGCCGCTTCCCTCAGGCGGACGGCCTGGCACTGGCGATGGCGGTGGGGGCGGTGCTGTTCCTGCCCCTGGGCATCGCCGAGTCGGGCACGAAGCTGCTCGACCCGGTGACGCTGGGCCTCGGCGCGGCGGTGGCCCTGCTCTCCTCGGTCCTGCCCTACACCCTCGAACTCCTCGCCCTGCGCCGCCTGCCCGCCTCCACCTTCGCGGTCCTCATGAGCCTGGAACCGGCCATCGCCGCGACGGCCGGCTTCCTCCTCCTCGACCAGACCCTGACCACCACGCAGGCCGCCGCGATCGCCCTCGTCATCGCGGCGAGCATGGGAGCGGTACGGACCCAGGTCGGCCGGGGCCGCGACCCACGGAAGACGGCGGCGCTGGAGGGTACGGGTCTGGAGGGCTAGAGCGCCGCGACGCGTTCACTGCGCCCGCTACCCGCTACCCGCTGCCCGCTGCCCGCGCGCCACGCGGAACCCCACGTCGTCGATCCGGAACGTCGGATGACTGCGGCGCCGTACGGAGGCACGGCAACTCCAGTGCTCGTCGGCCCAGCCGCCGCCGCGCAGCACCCGGTAGGTGCCGTAGACCTCGGCGTCGTAGACGTCCCAGCACCACTCCCAGACATTGCCCAGCATGTCGTAGAGGCCCCACGCGTTGGGCTGCTTGCCGCCCACGGGGCGGATCCGTTCCTGTGAGGTGCCGCGGTACCAGGCGATCTCGTCGAGCCGTCCGTACCGCGGCCCGCTGGTGCCGGCCCGGCAGGCGTGTTCCCACTCGGCCTCGGTCGGCAGCCGGTACCCGTCGCCGGAGGCGTCCCGGCCGACCGGCTCGGAGTCATCGCTCAGGCGATACACGGGCGTCAGCCCCTCCGCCCTGGACAGCGCGTTGCAGAACCGGACAGCGTCCCACCACGACACGCCCTCGACGGGCAGCCGCTCACCATGAACGGCACTCGGCCGCTCACCGGTGACCCGGGCGTACCAGGCCTGAGTGACGGGGAACGCCGACATCCGGAACGACGGGACCTCGACCGTCCAACTCCGCTGCGTCCGCCGGTCGGACAGCGTCACCGACCCGGGCGGGACGGTCACCATCCCGTTCTCCATGTCCATGTCGGCCCCCACGTCGAGCCACCCTAACGACGAGCGGACGCGGGCCGTGAAATTTCCGTGCGGGCCGTGAAGTTGACCTGGTCATGACTCAAGGCCCCGCACCCCGCCCCCTGTCCGACGAAGCCCTCTCCGGCCTGCTCGGCAAGCAGCAGTTCGGCACGCTCGCCACCGTCAAGCGCAACGGCCGGCCCCATCTGACCACCATGGTCTACAGCTGGGACCCCGAGGCCCGGATCGTGCGGTTCTCGACGACGGCCGACCGCGTCAAGGTCCGGCAGCTGCGCCACAATCCGCGGGCGGCGCTGCATGTGCAGGGCGGTGACGTGTGGTCGTTCGCCGTCGCGGAGGGCGAGGCGGAGGTTTCCGACGTCACGACGGTTCCCGGCGACGAGGTCGGGCGGGAACTGCTCGGGATCATCCCGGAGGAGGCCAGGCCGGAGGACGAAGGCGCGTTCCTGGAGCAGTTGGTGGCCGAACGCCGGGTGGTCGTCCGGCTGCACGTGGACCGGCTGTACGGGACGGCGCTCGACATCGACGGCTGAAGTCGGCGGGGAGACAGGGCTTGAGTCTCCCGTAGGGGGAGGCGCGAAGGTGCAGGCATGGACGGCGACACGCTCTTCACGATCGGGGCCCTGGCCCGGCGGACCGGGCTGACGGTCAAGACCATTCGGTTCTACTCCGACACCGGGATCGTGCCGCCGACGGACCGCAGCCCGGCTGGCTACCGTCTCTACGACATCGGCGCACTGGCGCGTCTGGACCTGGTGCGCACCCTGCGTGACCTGGGGCTCGACCTCGCTGCCATCCGGCAGGTGCTGGACCGGGAGGTCTCGGTGCCCGAGGTCGCGGCCGCGCACGCCGACGCCCTGGAGGTGCAGATCCGCACCCTCCGACTGCGGCGCGCGGTGCTGCGAGCGGTGGCCAAACGAGGCTCCACCCCGGAAGAAATGGACCTCATGCACAAGCTTGCCAAGCTCTCCGACGAGGAACGCCGACGCCTCATCACCGACTTCATCGACGACACCTTCGGCGGGTTCGACGCCAACCCCGACTTCGTCGACATGATGCGCTCGGCCATGCCCGAACTGCCGGACGACCCCGAGCCCGAGCAGGTCGATGCCTGGGTGGAACTCGCCGAACTCACCCAGGACCCCGACTTCCGCGCCGCCGCCCGCCGCATGGCCGAGTACCAGGCAGCCGAGCGCGCCCAGGGCGACGTCACCGGCTTGCACCACGACCTCACCGAGACCGTCCGCGACAGCGTCGGCCGCGCGCTCGATGCCGGCATCGCTCCGGCCTCGGCCGAGGCGGCACCCATCGTCGACGCCCTCACCGCCCGTTACGCGCACACCTTCAGCCGCGCCGACGACGCCGACTTGCGCCGCTGGCTGCTGACGCGCCTGGAGATCGCCGGCGAACCCCGCGCGGAGCGCTACTGGCACCTGCTGGCCGTCATCAACGGATGGCCCGTACCGCCCAGTCTGGCGCCGGTGTTCACGTGGTTCGCAGAAGCCCTGCGCGCTCACACTCCGCAGCAGTCCCGCGTGCGGTAGCCGGCCGTCAGGCAGCCGGCCGGCTCCGCAGGGTTATGTCGGCCACCCGCGTAGCGGGCGAGCAGGCCGGGGTCGCTGCCGGCGGGCAGGTCGCCTTCGTCGACGGCTCGCCGGAAGCGGTCGCGGAGGCGGGAGGTGTGCTCGTCGCGCCAGGCGGCGAGGGCGTCGCGGGCCTGGCTGGGTCCGGGGCAACGCGATCTCCCCGGGCACCGTCGACACGCCCGGACTCGACGCCGTGGCCGCGGGAGACACACCCCTCACCAAGGCGCAGTTCGCCGCAGGCGTCCCGCTGGGCCGGATCGGACACCCGGACGAGGTCGCCAACGTGGTGGCCAGGTCGGAGCGCCCACAGGCCTGAGGGGTGCCCGGCCTAGCGCACCAGCACCCCCCGCACCGAGATCCCGTAATGCACCCGCAGCCGCCGCAGCTCCCACAACCCGACCGCGGTCACCGACAGCGGGGCCCCGAGCACGAACACCGCCCGCACCGGCCCCGGCACGCCCGCATACGCCCCGGTGGCGACGTCGATCAGCGCCATCTCCCAGACCAGCGTCATGGCGAGCAGCGGCGGCATGGTCTGGTGGATGTCGGCCGTGCGGAACACATGGATCAGCGCCAGGCCGATGCCCCAGAAGATGAACGGTGTCACCCACACCAGGGTGAACACGATGATCACCCAAGTGACCACGGTCATCACCGGGTTGGTCGCGAGCTTCCCGTCGAGGATGCCGGTGAGCACGGACGCCGGGAAGACGGCGACCCCGGCGATGAGGGCCACGATCGCGCCGAACGACTTCGCGGCCCGGCGCAGGAGGTCCCGGCGGGCCGGCGGAGCCGTCAGGGCCGTCAGGACGCCCACGACCACCGGAAGCGTCACGGACAGCACCAGCACGCTGATCCACGACTGCGAGAAGCGATCGCTCGCGACGTCCTCGACGGAGCGGGCGATCTTGTAGGACACCGACACCCACACCACCGCGCCGAGCCCCACGAGGGTACGGATCTTCTGCATACGCGCGATGAAGGGATCCTCGACGAGGTCCGGCCGGGACGGCTTGAAGACCCGGCGCGCGGTGTGGATCGGGCCGATCCGCCGCCGCAGCCGCGTGAAGGGGCCGGGCGGCGGCGCCTGCGGTGGCATCGGGTGGGGGGTGTAGGGGTGCGGCACATGGGGCGGATAGCCACCGCCGGCGCCCGGCGGCTGTTGCGGCGGCCCATAGGGGCCGGGTGGAGGCGGCGGGTACGGCTGGCCGCCGTGCGGACCGTAGGGCGGCGGCTGCCCACCCGGGTTCCAGTTGCTCATCCTTGTGTCTCCCCCGATGCGTGACATGCGCGACCAGTGAACGAGCGCGTCCCAGAGTGTATTGATCGCGCCGCCGGAGCACAGGCTTTCGGCCATCTCGCAGATTCATGCAAGCACGCTTGATTGTTTCTGGCTCCGCTGCCATGCTCCTCAGCACGCCGCACCACCCCGCACCGAACCCGCACGCCGCCGTGCCCCGAGGGGAGCGCCCGTGTCCGATCCGACGTCCGTGATCGACGACCTGCGCGAGGAGAGCGAGGAACTCGACCGCCTCGTCGCCGGGTTGAGCACGCAGGGCTGGGCGCTCCCCACCCCCGCGCCCGGCTGGACCGTCGCCCACCAGATCGCCCACCTCGCCTGGACGGACCGCTCGGCCCTGCTCGCCGTCACGGACGCCGACGGCTTCCGGACCCTGGTCGAGAAGGCCCTCGCCGCGCCGGGCTCCTTCGTCGACGAGGGTGCCGAGGAGGACGCCGGACTCCCGCCCGCCGAGCTGCTCGCGCGCTGGCGCGACGGCCGCACGGCGCTGCAGGAGGCGCTGCGGGCCGCCCCGCCCAAGGCGCGCTTCCCCTGGTACGGCCCACCCATGTCGGCCGCCTCCATGGCGACGGCCCGCCTCATGGAGACCTGGGCCCACGGCCAGGACGTGGCCGACACCCTCGGTGTGGTGCGCCCACCCACCGACCGGCTGCGGCATGTGGCCTGGCTCGGGGTGCGGACCCGGGACTTCGCCTACGGAGTGCACGGGCTGACTCCGCCCGCCGAGCCCTTCCGCGTCGCACTCGACTCGCCCTCCGGTGACGTGTGGGCGTACGGGCCGGAGGACGCCCCGCAACGCGTCACCGGGCCCGCCCTCGACTTCTGCCTCCTGGTCACCCAGCGCGCCCACCGCGCCGACCTCGCCCTGCGCGCCGACGGCCCCGACGCCGACCGCTGGCTGGACATCGCCCAGGCCTTCGCGGGGCCGCCGGGCACCGGTCGCCCCCCGAAAGGGGCCGCACCGTGACCCTCCGGATCGGCAACGCCTCCGGTTTCTACGGCGACCGCTTCGACGCCATGCGCGAGATGCTCACGGGCGGCGACCTGGAGGTCCTCACCGGCGACTACCTCGCCGAGCTGACGATGCTCATCCTCGGCCGGGACCGGCTGAAGGACCCCGGCGCCGGATACGCCCGCACCTTTCTGCGGCAGGTGGAGGACTGCCTGGGGCTCGCGCACGAGCGGGGCGTGCGGATCGTCACCAACGCCGGCGGGCTCAACCCGGCCGGACTCGCCGACGCCGTACGGCACTTGGCCGACCGGCTCGGCATCCCCGTGCGCGTCGCCCATGTGGAGGGCGACGACCTCACCGCCGCCCACCCCGGCAGCCTCGCCGCCCACGCCTACCTCGGGGGCTTCGGGATCGCGGCCTGTCTGCGGGCCGGCGCCGACGTCGTCGTCACCGGGCGGGTGACGGACGCGGCACTCGTCACCGGGCCGGCCGCCGCCCACTTCGGGTGGCGGGAGACGGACCACGACCGGCTCGCGGGGGCCGTCGTCGCCGGGCATGTGCTGGAGTGCGGGGCGCAGGCCACCGGCGGCAACTACGCCTTCTTCGGGGACGGCGACGTCCGCCGGCCCGGCTTCCCGCTCGCCGAGCTCCACGAGGACGGCAGCTGCGTCATCACCAAGCACCCCGGCACCGGCGGCTTCGTCGACGTCGGCACGGTCACCGCCCAGTTGCTGTACGAGACGGCCGGCGCCCGGTACGCGGGGCCGGACGTCACCGCCCGGCTCGACACCGTGCGGCTCGCCCAGGACGGGCCCGACCGGGTGCGGATCGAGGGCGTGCGCGGTCAGGCGCCGCCGCCCACCCTCAAGGTCGGGCTCAACAGGCTCGGCGGCTTCCGCAACGAGGTCGTCTTCGTGCTCACCGGCCTCGACGTCGAGGCCAAGGCCGCCCTGGTGCGGGAGCAGCTGGAACCCGCCCTCGGCAAGGCCGCCGACGTGCGCTGGGAGCTGGTCCGCACCGACCGGCCCGACGCCCCGAGCGAGGAGACGGCGAGCGCGTTGCTGCGGCTCGTCGTACGGGACCCCGACCAGGAGGTCGTCGGGCGGGCCCTGAGCGGGGCGGCCGTGGAGCTGGCGCTCGCGAGCTACCCCGGCTTCCATGTGCTGGCACCACCCGGAAAGGGCTCGCCCTATGGGGTCTTCGAGGATGTGTACGTCCCCCATGGTGCCGTCGACCATGTGGCCGTCCTCCACGACGGGCGCCGGGTCCCGGTGCCGCCGCCCCAGGACGTCCTCGTACTCGACGACGTGCCGGAACCCGCGCTGCCCGAGCCGCTGCCGCCCGGCCCCACCCGGCATGCCCCTCTCGGCCTCGTCGCGGGCGCCCGCAGCGGCGACAAGGGCGGCAACGCCAACGTCGGTGTCTGGGCCCGCACGGACGACGCCTGGCGCTGGCTCGCGCACGAGCTGACGGCCGACCGGTTCCGGGAGCTGATCCCCGAGAGCCGGCCGCTGAAGGTCACGCGGCACGTCCTGCCCAACCTCCGCGCCCTCAACTTCGTCGTCGAAGGAATCCTCGGCGCGGGCGTCGCCGCACAGCACCGCTTCGACCCGCAGGCCAAGGCCCTCGGCGAATGGCTGCGCTCCCGCCACCTGGACCTACCGGAGGCCCTCCTGTGACCGTCCTGACCTCCGCGCTCGACCCGAGCGGCCCCGAGTACCGGGCCAACCGCGAGACCATGCTCGCCAAGCTCGCCGAACTCGACGCCGAGCACGCCAAGGCCCTCGCGGGCGGCGGCGAGAAGTACGTCGAGCGGCACCGCAAACGCGGCAAACTCCTCGCCCGCGAACGCATCGAGCTGCTCCTCGACCCCGACACGCCCTTCCTGGAGCTGTCCCCGCTGGCCGCCTGGGGCAGCGACTACACCGTGGGCGCCTCCCTCGTCACCGGCATCGGTGTCGTCGAGGGAGTGGAGTGCCTGATCACGGCCAACGACCCGACCGTGCGGGGTGGTGCGAGCAACCCCTGGTCGCTGAAGAAGGCCCTGCGCGCGAACGACATCGCCCTCGCCAACCGGCTGCCCTGCATCAGCCTGGTGGAGTCCGGCGGCGCCGACCTGCCGTCGCAGAAGGAGATCTTCATCCCCGGGGGCGCCATCTTCCGCGACCTGACCCGGCTGTCCGCCGCCGGAATCCCCACCCTCGCGGTCGTCTTCGGCAACTCCACCGCCGGAGGCGCCTACATCCCCGGCATGTCCGATCACGTGATCATGGTCAAGGAGCGGGCGAAGGTGTTCCTCGGCGGTCCGCCGCTGGTGAAGATGGCCACCGGGGAGGAGAGCGACGACGAGTCCCTGGGCGGCGCCGGGATGCACGCGCGCGTGTCGGGCCTCGCCGACCACTTCGCCGTCGACGAGCACGACGCGCTCCGGCAGGCCCGCCGCGTGGTCGCCCGCCTCAACCACCGCAAGGCGTACGGCGATCCCGGCCCGGCCGAGCCGCCCAAGTACGACGCCGAGGAACTCCTCGGCGTCGTCCCCGGCGACCTCAAGAGCCCCTTCGACCCGCGCGAGGTCATCGCCCGTGTCGTCGACGCCTCCGACTTCGACGAGTTCAAGCCGCTGTACGGGACGAGCCTGACCACCGGCTGGGCCGCGCTCCACGGCTATCCGATCGGCATCCTGGCCAACGCCCAGGGCGTCCTCTTCAGCGAGGAGTCCCAGAAGGCCGCCCAGTTCATCCAGCTCGCCAACCAGCGCGACATCCCGCTGCTCTTCCTGCACAACACCACCGGCTACATGGTCGGCAAGGAGTACGAGCAGGGCGGCATCATCAAACACGGCGCGATGATGATCAACGCGGTCAGCAACAGCCGCGTCCCGCACCTCTCGGTCCTCATGGGCGCCTCCTACGGCGCCGGCCACTACGGCATGTGCGGCCGGGCCTACGACCCGCGTTTCCTCTTCGCCTGGCCCAGCGCCAAGTCGGCCGTGATGGGCCCGCAGCAGCTCGCGGGCGTGCTGTCGATCGTCGCCCGCCAGTCGGCGGCGGCGAAGGGGCAGCCGTACGACGAGGAGGCGGACGCCGCGCTGCGCGCCATGGTGGAGCAGCAGATCGAGTCAGAGTCGCTGCCGATGTTCCTGTCCGGGCGTCTGTACGACGACGGGGTCATCGACCCGCGCGACACCCGCACCGTCCTCGGCCTGTGCCTCTCCGCCCTCCACACCGCCCCCTACGAGGGTGCGCGCGGCGGCTTCGGCGTCTTCCGGATGTGAGGAAACCTCCAGTGATCACTTCTGTGCTCGTCGCCAACCGGGGCGAGATAGCCTGCCGCGTCTTCCGCACCTGCCGCGAGCTGGGCATCCGCACGGTCGCCGTGCACTCGGACGCCGACGCGCACGCGCTCCACGCGCGCGTGGCCGACGCGAGCGTACGACTGCCGGGGGAGACGCCCGCCGACACCTACCTGCGCGGCGACCTCATCGTGAAGGCCGCCCTCGCGGCCGGCGCGGACGCCGTGCACCCCGGCTACGGCTTCCTCTCCGAGAACGCCGGCTTCGCCCGGGCCGTCCTGGACGCGGGCCTGGTCTGGATCGGGCCGCCCCCGGAGGCCATCGAGGCGATGGCGTCCAAGACCCGCGCCAAGCGGCTGATGGGACTGAAGCCCCTCACCGACGTCACCGAGGCCGACCTGCCGGTCCTGGTGAAGGCGGCGGCGGGCGGCGGCGGACGCGGCATGCGCGTCGTACGGCACCTGGCGGACCTGGACGCCGAGTTGGCCGCCGCCCGCGCCGAGGCCGCGAGTGCCTTCGGCGACGGCGAGGTCTTCGTCGAGGCGTACGTGGAGAACGGCCGCCACGTCGAGGTGCAGATCCTCGCCGACACCCACGGCACCGTCTGGCCGCTCGGCACCCGCGACTGCTCCCTCCAGCGCCGCCACCAGAAGGTCGTCGAGGAGGCCCCCGCCCCCGGCCTGGCCGGGGAACTCCAGGAGGAGCTGAGCGCCCTCGCCGTACGGGCCGCGCGAGCCGTCGACTACGTGGGCGCCGGCACGGTCGAGTTCCTCGTCGCCGACGGCCGGGCCCACTTCCTGGAGATGAACACCCGCCTCCAGGTCGAACACCCCGTGACGGAAGCGGTCTTCGGCCTCGATCTGGTCGCCGAGCAGATCCGCATCGCCGAAGGCCACGCCCTCGACAGCACCCCTCCACGCGCGCGTGGCCACGCCGTGGAGGCCCGCCTCTACGCCGAGGACCCGTCCCGCGACTGGTCCCCGCAGACCGGCCGCCTGCACCGCCTCGCCCTGCCCGAGGGCATCCGCCTCGACACCGGCTACACCGACGGCGACGACATCGGCGTCCACTACGACCCCCTGCTCGCCAAGGCCGTGGCCCACGCCCCCACGCGCGCGGAGGCCGTCCGCACGCTCGCCTCCGCCCTGGAACGGGCCGTGATCCACGGCCCCGTCACCAACCGCGACCTCCTGGTCCGCTCCCTACGCCACCCGGAGTTCACCGCGGCCCGCATGGACACCGGCTTCTACGACCGCCACCTGCCGGACCTGACCGAGCCGTCCCCCGACCCGCACGCCCCCCTGGCCGCCGCCCTCGCCGACGCCCACGGCCGCTCCCGCTTCGGCGGCTGGCGCAACGTCCCCTCACAGCCCCAGACCAAGCGCTACGCCATGGCCGGGCAGGAATACGAGGTCCAGTACCGGCACACGCGCACGGGCCTGGAGGCGGACGGCGTACGGGTGGTACACGCGGACGCGCACCTCGTGGTCCTCGAAGTGGACGGAGTGCGGCGCAAGTTCGAGGTGGCGCGCTACGGCGACCGGATCCACGTGAACAACACGGCCCTGACGGCGTTGCCCCGCTTCCCCGACCCGACGACCCAGCACGCCCCAGGCTCCCTCCTGGCCCCCATGCCGGGAACGGTCGTCCGAGTGGCCGAGGGTCTGACGGCAGGCACGCCCGTAAAGGCGGGAGCCCCCCTCCTCTGGCTCGAGGCGATGAAGATGCAGCACAAAATCACGGCACCGGCCACGGGAACGCTGAGTGAGTTGTGCGTCGTGCCCGGACAACAGGTAGAGCCGGGGGCGCTCCTGGCGGTGGTGACGGCGGCCCTTTAGGGGCGCGGGGAACTGCGCGACCAGCCACGACGAAGGAGTCACATGCCCACGATCGAAACCGACGAGCACAAGGCCCTCCGATCGGCCGTCGCCGCACTCGGCAAACGCCACGGCCGCGCCTACGACCGCGAAGCACTCTGGTCCGAGGCGGCCAAGCTCGGCTACCTCGGCGTCAACCTGCCGGAGGCATACGGCGGTGGAGGCGGCGGCATCTCCGAACTCTCCATCGTCCTCGAGGAACTCGGCGCCGCAGGCTGCCCCCTTCTGATGCTGGTCGTCTCACCAGCCATCTGCGGCACGGTAATAGCCCGCTTCGGCACGGACGCCCAGAAACAACACTGGCTCCCCGCCCTGGCCGACGGCACCCGCCTCATGGCCTTCGGCATCACCGAACCCGACGCCGGCTCCAACAGCCACCGCATCACGACCACGGCACGAAAAGACGGCGACGACTGGATCCTCACCGGCCGCAAGGTCTTCATCTCCGGCGTCGACCTCGCGGACGCGACCCTCGTCGTGGGCCGCACGGAGGACGCCCGCACCGGCCGCCTCAAGCCCTGCCTCTTCATCGTCCCGCGCGACGCCCCCGGCTTCACCCGCCGCCCCATCGACATGGAACTGGCCGCCGCCGAGAAGCAGTTCGAACTGACGCTGGACGACGTACGGCTGCCCGCCGACGCGCTCGTCGGCGACGAGGACGCAGGGCTCCTCCAGCTCTTCGCCGGCCTCAACCCCGAGCGCATCATGACGGCCGCCTTCGCGATCGGCATGGGCCGCCACGCCCTCGCGAAAGCCGTCGAGTACGCCCGGGACCGACAGGTCTGGAACACCCCCATCGGCGCCCACCAGGCCATCGCCCACCCCCTGGCCCAGGCGCACATCGACCTCGAACTCGCGCGCCTGATGATGCAGAAGGCCGCCGCCCTCTACGACGCGGGCGACGACACGGGCGCCGGCGAGGCCGCCAACATGGCGAAGTACGCGGCGGGGGAGGCCTGTGTGAAGGCAGTGGACCAGGCCGTGCACACCCTCGGCGGCAACGGCCTCACCCGCGAGTTCGGTCTCGCCTCGCTGATAACGGCCTCGCGCGTGGCTCGTATCGCCCCGGTGAGCCGGGAGATGATTCTCAACTACGTCTCCCACCAGACCCTGGGCCTGCCCAAGTCGTACTGAGACGGCCCGCGCGCGAGGAGGAACCATGTTCCGCAGCGAGTACGCCGACGTCCCGCCCGTCGACCTGCCCATCCACGACGCCGTCCTGGCCCGGGCCGCGGAGTTCGGCGACATCCCGGCGCTGATCGACGGCACCGACGGCACCACCCTCTCGTACGAGCAGGTGGACCGGTTCCACCGGCGCGTCGCCGCCGCCCTCGCCGATGCCGGGGTCCGCAAGGGCGATGTTCTGGCCCTGCACAGCCCCAACACCATCGCCTTCCCGACCGCGTTCTACGCCGCCACGCGCGCGGGCGCCACCGTCACGACCGTGCACCCGCTCGCCACCGCCCAGGAGTTCGCCAAGCAGCTGACGGACTCGGCGGCCCGCTGGATCATCACCGTCTCACCGCTGCTGGACATCGCCCGCCGGGCCGCCGAACTCGCGGGCGGCGTACACGAGATCTTCGTGTGCGACAGCGCGACCGGACACCGCTCCCTGATCGACATGCTGGCCTGTGCCGCACCCGAGCCGCAGGTCGCCTTCGACCCCGTGGAGGACGTGGCGGCCCTGCCGTACTCCTCCGGGACCACCGGCACGCCCAAGGGCGTGATGCTCACGCACCGGCAGATCGCCACCAACCTCGCGCAGCTCCACCCGGCGGTACCCGCGGGCCCGGGCGACCGTGTCCTGGCGGTGCTGCCCTTCTTCCACATATACGGCCTCACGGCCCTGATGAACGCGCCCCTGAGGCAGGGTGCCACCGTCGTCGTCCTGCCGCGCTTCGACCTGGAGCAGTTCCTCGCGGCCATCCAGAACCACCGCATCACCGCCCTGTACGTGGCCCCGCCGATCGTGCTGGCCCTCGCCAAGCACCCGGCCGTCGCGCAGTACGACCTGTCGTCCCTGAAGTACGTCATCAGCGCCGCCGCACCCCTGGACGCCCGCCTCGCCGCCGCCTGCTCCGAGCGCCTCGGCCTGCCGCCCGTCGGCCAGGCCTACGGCATGACGGAACTGTCGCCCGGCACGCACGTCGTCCCGCTGGACGCGATGAGCGACGCGCCGCCCGGCACCGTCGGCAAGCTCATCGCCGGCACCGAGATGCGCATCGTCTCCCTCGACGACCCGGACAAGGACCTGCCCGCCGGCGAGTCCGGCGAGATCCTCATCCGCGGCCCCCAGGTCATGAAGGGCTACCTCGGCCGCCCCGACGCCACCACGGCGATGATCGACACCGACGGCTGGCTGCACACCGGTGACGTGGGGCACGTGGACGGGGCCGGCTGGCTGTTCGTCGTCGATCGTGTCAAGGAACTCATCAAGTACAAGGGCTTCCAGGTGGCCCCCGCCGAGCTGGAGGCCCTGCTGCTCACCCACCCGGGCATCGCCGACGCGGCCGTCATCGGCGTGTACGACGACGACGGCAACGAGATCCCGCACGCCTACGTGGTCCGCCGGCCGGACCGCACCGACCTGTCCGAGGCGGAGATCATGATGTACGTCGCCGAGCGCGTGGCCCCCTACAAGCGGATCCGGCACGTCACCTTCATCGACGGCGTCCCCCGGGCGGCCTCCGGCAAGATCCTCCGCCGACAGCTCAGGGAGCGCGCATGACCCTCGTCGGCAGGGCACGCGCGCGTGCC
>NZ_MUKA01000228.1 GCF_002150735.1 Streptomyces africanus | reverse complement strand
GAGCCCGGACACCGGCGGCGGGAGCGGATGCCGGCGTGCAGCCGCCGCCGGTGTCCGGGCTCGTAGGGGGTGTGCTGCTGGGTGTCGCGCAGCAGCCGCGACAGGTCCCGCTCGAAGTCGTCCATCGCTTCTCCCTTCACCCCACGGGCCTGACGGCGTCGGACAGGATCTGGCGGAGCCGTGCGACTCCGCGTGACGCGTGGGACCGTGCCGTGCCCACCGGGCAGCCCAGCGCCTGGGCGACCTGGGCCTCGGGCAGGTCCTCGTAGTAGCGCAGCACCACCGCGGCCCGCTGCTTGGGGGACAGCAGGGCAAGCGCGGCCTCCAGCCGCGAGCGTTCCGCCACGGTGGACGACACATCGCCCGGCTCGGCCAGCTCGGGCAGCTGCTCCACCGGGCGCTCACCCCACCAGCGCCGTTTCGCCGAACGCGCCGCCATCCGCACCAGCACCGTGCGGACGTACGCCTCCGGAGCCTGCTCTGCCACCTTCGGCCAGGCGAACCACAGCTTCACCAGCGCTTCCTGCACCAGGTCCTCGGCCCGCTGCCGGTCACCGCCCGTCAGCAGCCGCGCGACATGGAGCAGCGCCGACCAACGGGCGGCCACGAACTCGTCGAAGCCGTCCGCCCGAACCTGCTCCATCCCCACCGCCCCGCGTCTCAGTGACCCCCTGCACCACTGAAAAGACGCTGGACCCCACGTCACGCTGCACTCGCCCGCTGTGATCCACCTCACCCTGTTGGGGGCGCAGGCGCTCTGCGCGCGAAAAGGGCCCGTGCACAGGCACGGGCCCTTCTGGTCGGCTCTGTCCGCCGGGGACACCTACGTGCGGTCACCCTTCGGCTTGCCCCGCTGGTCGGGCGTGCCGTGCGGCGGCGGGCTGAACGGCTGCGGAGACGTGGCGGGCGACACCGGAGAGCCCCCGTGCCCCTCGCCCGCCTCGGGACGCAGCGCGCCCGGATCGCCGGACGTCGGCTCCGCGCCCTCGCGCAGCTGCTCCAGGCGGGAGCCCAGCAGCTCGGTCACCGGCAGCCGGTCGGCGTGCGACCGCTCGTACGCCAGCAGTTCCTCCACCTCGTCCGCGGACAGCGACCGCACACGGCTCTCCAGGCCGCCGATCGGCAGGTGGTCGTAGTCCGGCAGCGGCAGCGTGTTGCGGGCGGGATCGGCCATGGTTCTCACTTCCCTGTGTACGACGTGGGTCCGGCGTGTTCACGTACGACGTGGGGTACGGAGCGCAGTGCCGCGGGGAGCGGGGCTCAGCGGCCGCCGGGGCCGCCGCTGCCGAACGAGCCGCTGCTGCCCTCGTTCCAGCGGGGACGCTCCTGGGTCGCGCTCCTGCGGTCGCTCTGGTTGCCGTGTGCCTTCAGCTCGTGCGGCGTCAGACGGTCCTGGCTTCTCGGCACCTCGTCCGGCTCCCGGCGCTCACTCGTCTCACGGACCGGGCCGCCGTCGGGCAGTCGCGGCTGCTCGTCGGGCCGCGGCGTGGGCAGCTCCCTGCGCTTGACGCGCACGCCGAGGACGAAGGCCCCCAGCAGCAGGACCACGACCACCACACCCGCCACGATCAGCCCGATGCCGAGGGCCCCGCGGCCCGCGGCCATCTCCATCCATGCGCTAGTCATGGCACGCGAGTACCCCTGGTCCGCACCATGAACCTGCTCACCCCGACCGGGCGGACCTGGTCTTCGACCGGTTCTCCTTGCGGACGGCGTCCAGCAGCTCCGCCTTCGACATACGGGACCGCCCCTCGACGCCCAGCCGCTTCGCGAGGTCGTACAGGTGCTCCTTCGAGGCCCGCTCGTCGACGCCCTCGCCGCTGCGGCCGCCCTGCCGCCGGGGCCGGGCCGAGCGCGGGTCCGACGGGGCCTTGCGGCCGCCCTCCTTGCGCTCCCAGTGGTCGCCGACCTTCTCGTGGGTGTGCTTCAGCGCGCCGAAGGCCACGCGGTGCGCGCGCTCTCCCTCGCCGTACTGCTCCACGGCCGAGTCGTGCGCCTTGATCCAGGTGCGCTGCGCCTCCTTGGCGGACCGCTCCAGGGTCGACGGAAGTTCCTGTCGCCCGGGCATGTGACTCACCTCCGTGCGTCGTCGTTCCCGGGCTGCCGGGTGCCCGGCCGGCGAGGCCGGAAAACCGTACGGAACCCTTGGCGCCACCGGGTTTGACCGGCATCGGCGGGGCTACCCGCGCGGTGTGACGACATCCCAGCAGGAGCTGTTCCGGTTCCTGGAGGACCGCTTCGCCTGTGCCCAGGCGTGCACCGAGTGCGCCCGGGCGTGCGCGTTGCGCGCGAGCCTCGTGGACCCCGACGGCACCGAGAACCAGGAACTCGTACGACGCAAGGGCATCATGTGCGCGGAGGTCTGCGACGCGACCTGCCGTGTGCTGTCCGAGCAGAACCAGGTGGACGAGTCGACCATCCGCGTCCAGGTGGAGTGGTGCCGGAGCGTGTGCCTGGAGGCCGCACACGTCTTCGACCGGCAGCCGGGAGCGGAGGACTCGGCGGCGGCGTGCCGGACATGCGCGCGGGCGTGCACGGACTTCCTCTCGACGTTGAACTGAGGAGGCTTTCCGCAGCGGGCCGGCCCGGGGATGTTCCCCGTCGCTCGCCATTCCCAATTTCTGTAACACGTTCTACGGTGTGCGCCGACAGGACCGGCCTTGGGAGCCTGGAGGCGCCGTGCACCTCGAATACACGCCCGAGCAGCAGCGGCTGCGCACCGAACTGCGCACCTACTTCGCCGAACTGGTCCCGGACCACGCGTACGCCCGGCACGGCGACCCGGCCGCCCAGAAGCGGTTCTACCGCGAGACCATCCGGCGGCTCGGCGCGGACGGCTGGCTCGGCGTGGGCTGGCCGAAGGAGTACGGCGGGCGCGGCCTGACGGCGATGGAGCAGTTCACCTTCTTCGACGAGGCCGCCCAGGCCGGCGTCCCGCTGCCGCTCATGGCGCTGAACACCGTCGGCCCGACGATCATGCAGTACGGCACCGAGGAGCAGAAGGCGTACTTCCTGCCGAAGATCCTCTCCGGCGAGATCGACTTCGCCATCGGCTACAGCGAGCCCGGCGCGGGCACCGACCTCGCGTCCCTGCGGACCCGCGCGGTACGCGACGGCGACGACTACGTCGTCAACGGCCAGAAGATCTGGACGACCAACGGTGACACGGCGGACTGGGTGTGGCTGGCGGTCCGTACGGATCCGGACGCCCCGCCGCACAAGGGCATCACGATGCTGCTCGTGCCGACCACCGGCCCCGGATACTCCTGCACCCTGATCAACACCCTCGCTTCCCACGACACCACGGCCAGTTATTACGAGAACGTCCGCGTTCCCGTCTCCCACCGGGTCGGCGCCGAGAACCAGGGCTGGCGGCTGATCACCAACCAGCTCAACCACGAACGCGTGACCCTGGCCGCCCACGGCACCATGGCGATCCGCGCCCTGCACGACGTGCAGCGCTGGGCGATGGAGACCAAGCTCGCCGACGGCCGCCGGGTCGCCGACCTGCCCTGGGTCCGCCGCCTCCTGGCCCGGACCCACGCCCGGCTGGACGCGCTGAAGCTGCTCAACTGGCGGATGGTCGGTGCGGTGCAGGACGGCACCCTCACCCCGCAGGACGCCTCCGCCGTCAAGGTCTACGGCTCCGAGGCCCGGCGCGACGCCTACGCCTGGCTCATGGAGATCGTCGCCGCCCCCGGCGCGCTGAAGGAGGGCTCGGCGGGCGCGGTCCTGCACGGCGAGCTGGAACGCGGTTACCGCTCGGCGGTCATCTTCACCTTCGGCGGCGGCAACAACGAGATCCAGCGGGAGATCATCTCGTGGATCGGGCTGGGGATGCCGCGGGTGCGACGCTGACCGGTTGTGACACCGGTGTCTACACTCACGTGAGATGGAGTGAACTCACGGGAGGAGTCGGGATGCCGCGGAACCGCCAACAGATCCCCCGGGAGGAGCGCACGGGTGATCTGCTAGCCGCGGCCACCGAGCTCTTTCTCTCGAAGGGATACGCCAAGACCACGATGGCGGACATCAGTTCCGCCGCAGGCGTGGCCCGGGGCAACGTCTACTGGTACTTCGACTCCAAGGACCACATCTTCGCCGCCGTCATGAACCGCCTGCTCAGTCGCGAGATCCGCATCCTCAACGAGGAGCAGGCCGGTGCCGACCCGCTGAGCCGCCTGGTGCGCGGGCTGTCCGACATGCGCTATTCCCGGCCGCTGCACCAGGCCATGCACGACCGGCTTCCCCATTCGGAGGCAGTTCGCGAGGCCCACGACACCTTCCTGAACTGGATCGTCGGACTGGTCGACGAGCTCATGGCCGAGCGCGGCCTCGATCACGACTCCGGCGTCGATGCCGCGCTCGTCCGCGATGTCGCGGTAGCCGTGTTCGAAGGGGCGAACGTGCCCAACGACTGGAACAGGCCGGCCCACGAGATGATCCGGTTCCTGATGGAGTCCGTCATGGCCGGGAGTGCAGCGGCCAAGGGACGGGAGCGCTGAAAGCGACACCTCAGACGAGGTGAGTCCCGACTCCCGCTGACACCGCCCGCGCCGCACCGGGCGCTGTCGGGTCCGGAGGCGGGACCGTCGCCCCGCGCACCATGTCGAGTACGGCGACGGGATCCGCGGGGGCCTGCCGGCCCCGCCAGCCGACGTGACCGTCGGGGCGGACGAGCACCAGCGGCCGCTCGTACCGCTCCGCGGCGGCCGGGTCGGCGAGGCACAGCACCGTCAACGGCACCCCGCTCAGGCGCGCGGCCTCCGCCAAAGGCGCCGGGTCCGCGGAACCCGAGACCACGAGCGTGAACCCGCGTCCGAAGTGATCGAGCACCGAACTGCCGTCGGGCAGCCAGACGTGTGGTGCGCGGCAGCCGGGCCACGTCGACGGCAGGTACTCGTCCGGCTCGTCGGGCGGTTCAGGGGTGCCGTCCGGTACGCAGATCGGGGAGCCGCTGTAGCGGTATCCGAGCTGGACACCCGTGCAGCGGAACTCCTTGGCCCGGGACCGGCGGATCTCCTCGCCCATCTCCCGTCGGCGCCGTTCGCCTTCCGCGTCCATGCGGTCGAGCACGGGATCGGGGACGAGCCGCGCGTCGGCCCTCCAGTTGCTGGAGGCTTCCGTGACGTTGCGGACGGCGATCGGCCGCCGCTCCTGTTCGTAGCTGTCCAGGAGCGCCGGTCCTCCCCATCCCTGGAGGGTCGCGGCGAGCTTCCAGCCGAGGTCCACGGCGTCACCGATCCCGGTGTTGGCGCCGAAGCCCCCCTTCGGCCACAGCAGATGCGCCGCGTCGCCCGCGAGGAACACCCGCCCCTCACGGTAGGTGCGGGCCACGACACAGTGTCCGCTCCAGGGCTGCGCGGCGAGGATCTCCACGTCGATCGGCGCACCGACGGCCTCGTGTATCCAGGCGACCGCGTCGTCGGGGTCGGGCTCCTCGTCCAGGTAGACCGAGAGCCGCCATTCGTCCACGCCGTTGACGACCGTGATGTACGGCCTGCGCGCCGACGACAGGGTGTGGATCTGCACCGCGGGGCCGCCCAGCCGCTCCCGCAACAGGTCCAGCAGCTGTGGTGCACGGAAGTGCACCGCGAAGTTGTGTCCCTGGGCGAACATGCCCTCGAACTCGATGCCGAGTGCCCGACGTATGCCGCTGCGGCCTCCGTCACAGGCCACCAGGTACGTGCCGGCCAGCGTCTCGGATTTACCGCTCGCCACATCGCGCACCACGGCCAGGACACCCTCGGAGTCCTGCTCCATCGTCTCCAGGCGGGTGCCGTACCTGAGCTCGACTCCTGGCAGTTCGCTCGCCGTGCGTGCGAGCAACGGCACGAAGGAGAACTTGGACAGGAACGCGGGACCCTCCGGCGTCAGCGGGGTGTACACGCCCGAAGACCGGTTGGTGACCCCGTAGTCGAACTCGGTGAGGACGCGCCCCGTGGCGGAGGTGGCGAACACCGTGCGGTGCGGGTAGCCCGGAGGTGGCGCCGACTCCGTGCGTGCCTCTTCCGCGCAACCCCAGCGGCGCAGGTGTTCCATGGTGCGGGAAAAGATCGCCTCGCCTGCCGGAAAGGGCACGCTGCCGTCGCCCTGATCGATCACGGTGACCGGTACACCACGCCACCCCAACTCGGTCGCGAGTGCGAGGCCCACAGGCCCTGCTCCCACCACCAGGACGCGTCGGGAACCGGCTCTCTCGTGCTGGTCAGACATAAAGATCTGCCTTCCTGAGCAAGGGTGGGACCGCTCGTGACCCCGCCTCTTGAACCGGGGTCAGAGTCGCATGCGTAGGCCGCTGTATGGAAGACCTGGAAAAACACAAGACTTTAGACGGCTCATGTGCGGTGTTACGCTCGTCTCGGGTTCAAGAGAGCCACCGGGACAGGGGTCGGCGGCGGCCTGCACAGGAGGCAACGACGTGAGCACGGAAGTGAAGAACAGCTTCGGTGGCGGAGACCCGTGGGAGTACATCCAGCCGTGGGACGAGGAACGCTTCGGCCCGGAGATCCACGACGTCGGCCTGCGGGCGAAATGGGAAATGGCCATGGCCATCGCCGGCGGCCTGCCGTACATCTGGCAGGAGCTGGCCCGGCCGATCTCCGAGATCGTCTACGGTCTCCTCGAACTCCGTCCCGGCGACCGGGTTCTGCTCATCGGTGAGGGCATCGCGCCCTCCGGATGGGTCGAGGACATGCGGGCCCTGGTGGGACCTGAAGGCGTCATCGACACCGTGGAGATCATCAAGGACGGACGAAACGCCGTCCTCGGCAAGGTCCCCGGTCGGAACGGCCAGATCGGCTGCTGGCGCTGGTCGTACACGGACTCGGTGGACGACGAGGCATACGACTGCGTCGCCGTGCTGCAGGCGACCCAACACTGTGACGACTGGGCCGAGACGGCCGCGGACCTGCTGCGGGTGATGAAGCCCGGCCGGCGCATCGTGCTGGCCGAATCGGTCCTGAAGGGAGCGACGTTCTTCTCCCGTATCAACTCCGACGTCCACCTTCGGCAGTGGTTCGACAAACTCTTCGCGCACGTCCCCGTGGACGACATCCCCTACTACTCCGGAGAGCAGATCCGCGAGGCGTTCGGGGACAAGGTCGACAGCCCTCAGCTCATGGAATGGAAGGGCATCGAGATGTACTGGGGCCGAAAGCGGTGACCACCCAAGGACAAGTACGCCAAGACAAGGAGGTCCCCGTGAGTGTCGTTGAAGACGTCATGGTCCTGGGCTCCGACCAGCCGTTGCGCAGTGTCGTCCGCGACGAGCACCTGCTGCTCTCGCCGCCGCATCCCCCGAAGGTGCCCGTCAAGCTGTGGGGGGAGCACCCGCCGCTGACCGTGGTGCACTACCCGCAGCAGTACGAGCCGGAGGCCTTCGCCCCGCCGCGCGGCGTCTACGAGAACGACGAGATCCGCGTCGAGTGGCAGAAACTCGACGGCCGGCAGCCGTTCTACCACCGCAACTGCGATGTCGACGAAATCTCCTACCAGATCGGCGGCGAGCGGACCCTGATGACCGAACTCGGCGTGATCGAGTTCCAGTCCGGCGATTTCTCCCGTATCCCGCGCGGCGTCGCCCACGACAACTACGGCCGCGAGGACAGCCACGTGCTGTTCTACATCCCCGCACCGGTCACCGAGCTGGCGCCGGCCCGGCGGGAGTCCGTGGCCGTGTTCCCGCCGTTCCCCGGCTGGCAGCCCGGCGAGGCCAACGAGGCGATCACTCAGTGCATGGCCGCGCTCGGCCACGACATCACCGTCTTCGGGGTCGACGAACAGCTCCTGCTGGAGCAGGTGCACCAGGAGGACCGGCGGATGGCGGTGCTGCGGGCCGATCCCGGTCAGGACGTCACCTGGCTGTACTCGACCGATCGCATCCGCCTCGGCATGGTCACCACCAGCCCTGGCGGCGAGCGCCGCTACCGGCGCACCCTCGACGCCGACGAGATCCAGTACCAGGCCCATGGCCACCGCACGCTGATCACCCAGCGGGGCGTCGTCGACCTGGAGCCGGGCGACTTCGTGCGCATCCCGCTCGGCATCTCCCACACCAGCGTCGTGACCGAGCCCGGTGACTACATCAGTCTCCTCTCGCACCAGGAACTGCCTCAGGTCGCCGAGACCACGCGTACGGCGGATGCCTACACCCCCGAACGGCTCCCGAGCCTCACCGCGGGGGTCCGCTGATGGCCACGATGCTCGCCCTGCGAGCGCACCAGGGCGCCGAAGCGCTCGTCCTGGAGGAGGTGCCCGTCCCCGAGCCCGGTCCGCTCGACGTGGTCGTGAAGGTGGCCTCCGCCGGCCTGGCGCCGGGCATCATGCGCCTGCTTGCGATGGGGGCTCTCAAGCATCTGCCCACCACCCTCGGCCACGAGGCCGCAGGCGTCGTCACCGCAGTCGGCCGCGACGTCACCGGCCACGCGGTCGGCGACCGGGTGCGGGTCCACCCCCTGCTGAACTGCCGTGAGTGCGACTACTGCCGCACCGACCGGGACATGATGTGTGCCCAGCAGGCCATGCTCGGCCACGCCGCCTTCGGCGATGCCCCGATGCCCCTGTACGAGCGGTACCACGACGGCGGACTCGCGGAGTACGTCCGTGTCCCGCACTGGCTGATCGATCCCCTGCCGGACTCCGTCGGCTTCGACGTCGCGGCCAAGGTCCAGGATCTGGCCAACGCCGTGCGCGCACTCAAGTGCGCCGACCTTCCGGAACGGGCCACCCTCGTGGTCACCGCCGCGACCGGCACCATGGGAACCGCGACGGTCAAACTCGCGGAGCACTTCGCAGTCGCCCGGCTGATCCTCGTCGGCCGCGACGCCGAGCGTCTCCACCGTGTCGCCGGGCTCGCCGGCGGCATACCGGCCGACGTCGTCGCACTCGACGAACTCCCCGAGAACTGGTCGACCGACGGGGCTCTCACCCGTCGGCTGCGCGAGCTGGCGCCCGAGGGAGCCCATGCCGTCATCGACTTCATCCCGGAGGGTCCCGCCCTCGGCCAGGCCATGGCCGGCATGGCCACCGGCGGCACACTCGTGCACATGGGCGGCAACTCCACCCCGCTGCCGCTGCCTCCCATCGCCCTGATGATGCATTGCTGGCGCTTCGTCACCACGCGCGCCTACACCCGCCAGGACGCGACGGATGTCCTGCGTCTGCTCGCGACGGGCGCCCTCACCGCCGACGAGCTCATCACCCATCGGTTCCCGCTCACCGAAGCACTCAAGGCCATGGACGCGATACAGCAACGGGTCGACGACCCCATGTGGATGACCGTGATCAACCCCTGACCCGACGCACATGCGAGAGGAGCCGGGAAAGTGTCCGAATCAGAAGCCGTACGCAGCCAGGAGCCGCCCCTGATCGCGGTGATCGGGGCGGCCGGGCTCTGCGGTACGTACGTGCTGGAGGCCGCGCTGCGGGCTCCCTTCCGGGTCCGGGCCGTGGTGCACGGCCCGTCAGGGCGGGAACGTGTGGCCGCCCTGGGCGTGGACGACATCGTCGAGGCCGACCTGGAGGAGCCGGACGCCGTCCGTCAGGCGCTGAAGAACGCCGACTTCGTGTTCATGATCCCGCCGGCGTTCCACCCGGAGGAAGACGTGCTCGCGATCAGGGCGCTCGAGGCGGCTGAGCAGGAGGGCGCGCGCCGGTTCGTGTACCTGTCCGTCCTCCACCCGCACACCCCCGGGCTGCGCCACCACCTGCGCAAGGCGAACGCCGAGGCCGCCGTGCGGGCCTCGGGGCTGAACTGGACGATCCTGCAGCCCTCGATGTTCGCGCAGATCGTCCTGTCGACGTGGGGGAGGGCTCCGGCCGGGCACGTGAACGTGCCGTTCAACGTCGGCAACGAGTTCTCGTTCATCGACTTGCGTGACCTCGGGGAAGCCGGCGTCAAGGTGCTCTCCGAGCAAGGGCACGACTCGGCGACCTACGAACTCGCGGGACCTGCCCTCACGTTGGCGGAGGCGGTGCGCTTCGCCGGACGGGCACGAGGAGTGGATCTGGAGGCGAGGACGGTGGACTGGGCGGCCGCACCTCTCCCGCCGGGAGTTGCCGACTCCGCGTCCCGGGCCTCCGACATGCGCGCCATGTGGCAGGACTATGACCGGCACGGCCTGCGCGGCAACAGCAACGTCCTGCGGATGCTGCTCGGCCGTGAGCCCGCGTCGTTCGAGGAAGCGGCCACTGCGTTCGCCGCACGAGGCTGAGGGGTCTCGACGCAGTCAGGAGGGTGTCGACCCGGGGTATGCGCTGGACAGCCAGGGCTGGTTCGAGGATCGACTGCCGATGGCGAGGGCGTCGGGGTTCAGTTCCTCGACCAGACGGTAGAGGAGCCGGTGAATGGTGTCCTTGTCATCCCGAGAGAGCGGCGAGGTCGTCTCCGCTTCGATCTGTCGGGCGATCGACGCGGCACGAGTGGCCGTCGCATGTCCCTCGGAGGTCGCGAACAGACGGATGCTGCGGCGGCTGGTCGGATGCGGTTCACGGCGCAGCAGTCCTCGTTCGACGAGCCGGCTCACCGCGGCCCCCATGGACTGGGCCGTGATGCCGGAGCGGCGCGCGATCTCCGCGGCGGACACCCCCGGCGTCCAGGCGACGTGCTGCAGCGCGTTGTGCTGAGCCAACGTGAGGTCCTCCGCGCGCAGGGCGCGCTCCAGTCGTCCGGCGATGATCTGGGAGAACTGCCAGGCTAGATATCCGGTGGTGGGAAACGCCGCATCGGTCACGGCCGCAGTCTACGAGAGCGCGGCGTGCCGCTTGCGGGCATGCCACCGGTCGGTGACCTGCGCCTCTGTGGCGCGGGCAGCGGCCTGACGTCGCCCCGTCCTCCAGGCGGCCCGGGAACGGCGCTCGGCAGGGAGCCCCGGATCAGGCGGCGGCTGTGCGGCCGGCCCCGCGGGCATCACGCCAGAAGAGCACCGCGGTGGCGACCAGGATCCACGTCATCAGGACGACGACGCCGGCGGTGAGACCGTCATTGTCGAAGTGGGACAAGCCCTGAACGGCTCGTACGCCGACTCCCACCGGGAGGATCTCCGAGAACGGGTGAAGCCAGTCCGGCAGGTAGGCGGTGGGCAGAGTGCCGCCACTTGTGCTGTTGCCGAAGGTGAAGAGGACCACGGCGGCCAGGGACATCCCGGCCCGGCCGAAGACGCGCAGGAACGCCATGGTCGCGCTGCCGACGGCCGCTGCCATCAGGGCGATGATCCCCGCGATGCCGAGGAAGGGCCCCGGCAGCGCCGAGAAGCCCAGGCTTCCGGCTATCACGGCCACCAGGACGCCGGCGAGGGCGCTGAAGGAGGCCAGACTGGCCAACCGCCACCGGTATTCCAGGCGAGGAGCCATCTGGTAGGTCATCATGCCGAACAGGAACCCGGCCAGCACGACGCCGAATCCGGCGTAGAACACGGACATACCGCGGGTGTCGCCCGCCGAGGCCGGGACGACGTCCCGCACGGTCAGCCGGTCGTCGTTCGCCTTGGCGACGCCGGAGAAGGCGCCGGTGACCGTCGAGGTCACGGAGGGGCCGTTGGCTCCGGCGTAGAGCAGTTCGGCGGTGCTTCCGGTGCCGGTGACATAGGCGGCGTACACCTCTCGGTCCTGCAGCGCTTGGCGGGCCGCACTCTCGTCGGGGTAGCGCTTCACCTCGAACCCGCCGGGCAGTCCGAGCTCCAGCCCGCCGGTGATCCGCTCGAGCCGCTGGGTCGTTCCGACGACGGCGACCGGAAGGTCGTGCGGGCGCGGGGAGTGAAAGGCGGCCAGGAACACGCTGACGAAGATCGAGCCGATGACCAGCACGATCACGACCGGGAGCACAACCCCCTTGACCCCGGTGGCGCCCTGGGGCGCTGGAGCGGTGTCCATCGCGTGGTGATGGTTCGCGTGGCGCGGCTCGGCGGAAGTGGCGGGCGGTGTGGACATGAGGAGGTTCCGTCTCTCATTGGAAGGTGCCTTATAGTTCTACCATAGAAATATCAGGTGCCTTATGGTCTGGAGCCGCTCATGCACCGCACTCACGTTGATCCGTCCACGCGCATGGGCTACCTGGCATGGCAGACGGTGCATGTGATGGGGGCGCGTCTTGAGAGAGCGCTGCGTTCGCTCGACCTCACGACGGCGCAGCACAACGCGCTGCAGCACGTCGCCTGGACGCCGGGAATCTCCGCGGCTGAGATCGCGCGCCGGACCGGCTTCACTCCTCAGTCCATGGGCGCCGCGGTCGGCGCGCTGGTGGACCGCGGCCTTCTGGCTCGCCGCGACCACCCTTCGAGCCGCAGAACCGTCCAGCTGACCATCACCGACAGCGGCGAGGAGCTCGCCGCCCGCGCACGGGAAGTGGTGGAACGGCTTGACAGGGAAGCGCTCGCAGTCCTCGCCCCCGCCGAGCGGGCTGTCATTCACTCCCTGCTGCTCCGCGTGCTCGCCGAGCTCAATCCCGATGCCCTGCCGTCCTCTGATCGGCGCGAGGCGGGCTCCGCAGCGGTGTGAGCGCGGCCCCGGGTTCTCTTGGCCGTGAGTCAAGAAAGATGCCACCGGTACTCTCGCCAATTCCCTGCGATTGACTGGATCGGCACTCCAGATCTAACTTGGCCCACGTTCAAGAGCAACAGCTGGCACGCATGTGGCCATGTGAGAAAGCAGGAGAGACCCATGACCGACAACACTCCAACGATCACCCGTGACGGAGTCATAGGGCAGGACGGGAGCGAGGTAGTCACCGTCGATCAAGCCACCGGAGCCGAGTTCGCCCGTTACCCCGTGGCCGGCAAGGAAGAGGCCGCCGCGGCCGTCGCCGCCGCCCGCTCGGTCGCCGGGGCCTGGTGGGACCTCGGGTTCGAGGGCCGGGCGGAGCGGCTGCGCGCCTGGCGGCGGGAGATAGCCGTGAGCGGCGAGGAGGGGGCCGCCCTCATCCACGCGGAGAACGGCAAGCCTCTCGACGAGGCCCGCGTGGAGGTGCTCGGAATTCTGGAGCACGTGCAGTACGCCATCGAGAACGCCGAGCGCGTGCTCGGACGCCGGGAGCTCCCCGGCAGCCCCACCGTGCCCAACCAGCGTGCGTGGGTCGAGTACCAGCCCTACGGCGTCGTCGGTGTCATCGGCCCGTGGAACTTCCCCCTGCTCACGCCGGGAGCCATCCTGGTCGAGGCGATCGCGGCAGGGAACGCCGCCATCCTCAAGCCCAGCCAGATCACGCCCGGCATCGGGGAGTGGATGGTCCGGACCTGGCAGCGTGCGGTCCCCGACCTCCCGAACGTCCTCCAGTGCCTCAACGGGTTCGGGGCCACGGGCCAGGCGCTCATCGAGGCCGGCCTCAACAAGCTCGCGTTCACCGGCAGCGTCGCCACGGGCAGGACCGTGGCCGCCCAGTGCGCGCAGACCCTGACCCCCGTCCTGCTGGAACTCGGCGGGAAGGACGGCGTCATCGTGGCCGAGGACGCCGACCTGGACGAAGCTGCCAAGCATGTCGTCTGGGGCGCCATGCAGAACACCGGCCACGGCTGCATCAGTCTCGAAGTGGCCTACGTCGTCGAGTCGGTCCACGACGAGTTCGTCGAGAAGATCAGCGACCTTGCCCAGCAGGTACGCGTCGGCAGCGACGAGGACGCGGAGATCGGGCCGGTCCCCCTGCCCACCCAGATCCCGGTCATCCGGGAGCACATCCAGGACGCTCTCGAGCGCGGCGCGACAGCCACTGTCGGTGGCCTCGACGCAGTGGGGGAGCGCTATGTCACCCCCACCGTCCTCGTCGGCGTGACCCCCGACTCCCTGGCGGCGACGGAGGAGACGTTCGGGCCCACGCTCGCCGTCGTGAAGGTCACCGACACCGAGGAAGCCATCGCGCACATCAACGCCGGCCGGTACGGACTGGGCAGCGCCGTCTTCAGCCGCGACCGCGGTGAAGCCATCGCTCGCCGACTGCGCGTCGGAATGACCAGCATCAACGACGCCCTGGTGTTCTCCATGAACCCCGCGGTGCCTTTCGGCGGCCGAGGCGACAGCGGTTACGGGCGCAAGCAGGGCGAGGAGGGACTGCGGGAGTTCGCCTACGCGCACTCCTTCACCGCCAAGACAGGCCCCGCCCGGTTCTCCGCCTCGACCTTCGGCAGGCCCGCGGGCGCGATGGCGGGAGCGCTCGCCGGCGTGCGCAACAGGATCCTGGCCGAGGGCGGCGAGACGACCGACTGAGCAGCCGCTCGCAAGCAGCCGATGCCAGGTCCGCCGGCCCGATCCCAAGGCGGCTGCTCGAAGCACCACCGGAACACTGTGGAGGAAAAGATGCGCATCGTGGCTGTGGAAGAGGCATTCTCCGTTCCTGGAACCATCCGGCAGGAGGAAGCGATCCGGCAGCGTATGGCGGTGCCGGAGGCGATGAAGCAGGAGTGGTTCCGTCGCCTGGACGATCTGACCGAACTGCGACTGGCGGACATGGACGCCAACGGAGTCGATGTCCAGGTGCTGTCGTATTCCACGCCGGGTGTGGAAGTGATGGAGGATCCCGCGGAGGCCGTAGCGGCCGCGCGGCGGATCAACGACCATCTCGCCAAGGCGGTCGCCGCACATCCGACCCGTTTCGCGGGCTTTGCCACCCTTCCGTTGCAGGACCCGAAGGCCGCGGTCGTGGAGCTGCGCCGGGCGGTGCAGGAGCTCGGGTTCAAGGGTGTGCTGCACAACGACCATGTGCGGGGGCACTATCTCGACGAGCCGCGGTTCAGGCCGGTATGGGCCGAGCTGGAGCGCCTCGGCGTGACGCTGTATCTGCATCCGGCTGTGGTGCCGGCGGACAACTGGCGGGTCTTCGACGGGTATCCCGTGCTGGTCGGGCCGTCCTGGGGCTGGACCGCGACGACGGGTGCCCATGCGCTCCGGCTGATCTACGGCGGCGTGTTCGACGAGTTCCCGGGCGCCTCGGTGATGTTGGGACACATGGGCGAGCTGCTGCCGTTCCAGACGGCCCGGCTCGACAGCCGCTACGAGCAGGTGCCTGCCGAGCACAGGCTGCAGCACCTGCCCTCGTACTACCTGCAGAACAATGTGTATGTCACCACCAGCGGAGTCATGTCGCATGCCGCGCTGCTGGGAGCCGTCCATGCCGTCGGTGTCGACCGGGTGCTGTTCTCCATCGACTACCCGTTCGAGTCCAGCGCCGAGGCGGTGGGGTTCCTGCGTTCCGCACCGTACGCGCCGGCCGATCTCGCGCGCATCGCGCACGGCAACGCCGAGCGCGTTCTGGGACTGTGAACGGATCGACACGCCACCACCCGGCTTGACGGTGGCGTGCGCCGCAGTCGTTCACAGTCCCTGCCCGATGTCCCGCACGGCCGTCAGCAGAGGTCGGGACAGTTCCGTGAGCCGTGCGCGGGTGCAGCGGACGGACGGAGCCGCCACGGCCACGGCGGCCACGACGGTGCCGGCGTGGTCGCGCACGCAGGCACCGACGGCGTGCACTCCGCGCTCGCTCTCCTGGAGGTTGAGGGCGTAGCCGTGGCGGCGCACGGACACCAGCTCGTTCATCAGGCTCTCGAAGTCCTTGGGAGCTCTGGCCCGGTCCTCGGGGAGCCCGTTGGGGTAGAGGGCCCGGAGCCGGTCCGCCGGCAGTGCCGCGAGCATGGCCTTGCCGCCCGAGGTCGCGTGGGCGGGCAGGAGGGTGCCGGTGCGGTAGCTGACACGCAGCGCCTGGGGGCCCTCGACGCCGTCCAGGAAGCGAGCACCGTTGCCTTCGAGCACCATCAGGTGGGTCGTCTCCCGTACGGCGTCCGCCAGCCGTAGCAGGTGGGGATGGGCGATGGTGATCAGGTCCGGGGGAGGGGCCGTATGGCTTCCCCTGATCGCCTGCAGAGCCGGCCCCGGCCGGTACACCTTGTGGCGGTCCTGCGCGGCGAATCCCTCGAAGATGAGCATCGCGAGGATCCGGTGCGCGGTCGAACGCGCGACGCCCAGCCGGTCCGCGACGTCCATCACCCGCAGCTCGTCGAGCTCGTGCAGCAGCCGGACGACGCGCAGGGCGTTGCCGGCGGCGCTCACCGGATAGGAGGGGCTGGGCGAAGGGCTGGTCGAATTCTCCATAGAGGAATCCTACCCTTCAAGGATTCCGATGAGGGGAAACGGCGGCGTAGCGTCAGGGGTCAGCGCGGAATGAAGCGCGCTTCTTCCGGCGGTCGCCGAACACCCGACGTGGAGGTTTCCATGACCGACACCACCAGCGAACAGACCGAGCGCGAGCTGCTCGACGAGCTGTACGCGGACTTCGCGGACGCGGGCCTGATCCCGCTGTGGACCCAGGTGGACGGACTCATGCCGATGTCGCCGCAGCCCGCCGCGGTCCCGCACCTGTGGCGGTGGGCGGAACTGCTGCCCATCGCCCAGCGCTCCGGAGAGCTCGTACCGGTGGGGCGTGGCGGCGAACGCCGCGCCATGGCCCTGTCCAACCCGGGCCTTCCGGGCCTCCCTTACGCTACTCCGACTCTGTGGACCGCGATCCAGTACCTGGGTCCGCGCGAGGTCGCCCCCTCGCACCGGCACAGCCAGGGAGCCTTCCGGTTCGTGGTCGAGGGCGAGGGCGTGTGGACCAACGTCGACGGGGACGCGGTGGCGATGCGGCGCGGTGACCTGCTGCTCACGCCGAGCTGGGCCTTCCACGAGCATCAGAACGTCACCGACGAGCCGATGGCCTGGCTCGACGGCCTCGACATCCCGCTCGTCTCCAAGCTGGACGCCGGCTTCTTCGAGTTCGGCCCCGACGAGCTCTCCACCCGCGAAACCCCCGAGCGCTCGCGCGGCGAACGACTGTGGGGCCATCCCGGACTGCGCCCGATCGGCCAGCCCGAGCGGCCCAACTCCCCGCTGAACGCCTACCGCTGGGAGCACACCGACGCGGCCCTGACCGCCCAGCTGGAGCTGGAGGACGAAGGAGTAGCCGGTGTGATCGAGCCCGGGCACGCCGGAGTCCGCTTCTCCAACCCCACCACCGGCAAGGACGCCCTGGTCACGATGCGCACCGAGATGCGCCGACTGCGGGCCGGCACACAGACCGTCCCGGTGCGCTCGGTCGGCTCCGCGGTCTGGCAGGTGTTCGACGGCGAGGCCGTCGCCCGGGTCGGCGACAAGGTCTTCGAGATCGCCAAGGGCGACCTGTTCGTCGTCCCGTCCTGGTGCGAGGTCTCGCTGTCCGCCCGTACCCAGGTCGACTTTTTCCGCTTCAGCGACGAGCCCGTCTACGAGGCCCTGGGCCTCGCCCGTACCTCCCGAGGAGAACAGAAGTGAAGCTCGCCACCATCCGGGTCAACGGCACCACCCGCGCCGTCCGCGTCGACGAGGACAAGGCGGTGGACCTGGGCGAGAGCGACCTGGTGGCCTTCCTGCGCCACGGCGACTGGGCGGCGCGTGCCGCGGACGCCGCCGGTGACGCGTACGAGGGTGCCCTGGACTACGCACCGGTCGTCGTCGCACCGGAGAAGGTCGTCTGCGTCGGCCTCAACTACCGCACCCACATCCTGGAGATGGGCCGCGAACTCCCCTCCCACCCCACCCTGTTCTCCAAGTTCGCGCGGACGCTGGTCGGCGCCTACGACGACGTGACCCTGCCCGCTGCGTCCACGCAGACGGACTGGGAGGCAGAACTCGGCGTCGTCATCGGTGCCGAGGTCCGGCACGCCGACCCGGAGCAGGCGCGGGCCGCGATCGCCGGGTACACCGTGCTCAACGACGTCACCGCCCGCGACTGGCAGTACCGCACCACCCAGTGGGACCAGGGCAAGAACTTCGAGGCCACCACCCCCATCGGGCCGTGGCTGGTCACCGCCGACGATCCCGCGGTCTCCGCCCAGGGCCTGAGCCTGACCTGCGAAGTCGACGGCGACACGGTGCAGAAGGCCGACACCGGTGACCTCGTCTTCGACCCGGCCACACTGGTCGCGTACCTGTCCGAGATCGTCACACTCGTGCCCGGCGACGTGATCGCCACCGGCACGCCGGGCGGGGTCGGCCACGCCCGCAAGCCCGCCCGCTATCTGCAGGACGGTACGCGCCTGGTCACCCGCATCGAGGGGATCGGCGAGTGCCGCAACACCTGCCGCCGGGAGACGCGGTGAGGGCACGCCCGGCCGCGATGCTGGAGCAGGCCGCCAAGGGCACGGCGGAATTCGAAGCCGCCGTGCACCGGCTGACCGACCCCGGGTTCACCAGGCCCTCGCACCTGCCGGGCTGGAGCAGGGCCCACGTCGTCGCCCATGTCGCCCGCAACGCCGACGCGCTCGTCAACCTGCTGACCTGGGCGCGCACAGGTGTCGAGACGGCCATGTACGCAAGCGGCGACCAGCGTGCGCGCGAGATCGAGGAGGGCGCCCGGCGGCCGGCCGAAGAGCTGCGCGCGGAGCTGCTCGCCGCCGACCGCAGCCTCGCCGCGGAACTCGCCGCACTGCCCGACGAGTGCTGGGCGGCGACCGTCCGCACCGCCCGAGGCCGTGAGGTGCCCGCCTCTCAGGTGCCCTGGATGAGGGTGCGCGAAGTGTGGATCCACGCCGTCGACTTGAACATCGACACCAGCTTCGACGACGTCCCGCGCGAGGTGTGCGCCGCGCTCCTCGACGACGTGACCGCCACCTTCCGGGCCCGCCCGGACTGTCCCCCCGTCACGCTGCGCACCGAGGACGGCGCGCGCACCTGGTCCCTGGGCGCGCCCGGCAGCGCGGATCCCGTCGTGACGACCGGTGACCTTCCCAGCCTGGCCGCCTATGCGACCGGGCGCCCCGTGCCCGGCCCCCTGTACCCGACCGGCGGGGGAACCCTGCCGAAACTGCCCGCGTGGCTGTGAGCGCGAAGGAAAAGCCATGAAAGTTGCCTGCATCGGCGCAGGTCCCGGAGGACTCTTCTTCGCCACGCTGCTGAAGCGGAGCCGACCCGACGCCGACGTCGTGGTCTTCGAACGCAACCGCCCCGACGACACGTTCGGCTTCGGAGTGGTCTTCTCCGACGCCACCCTCGACGCCATCGACGCCGCCGACCCCGTCCTCAGTGAGGCGCTGGAGAAGCACGGCCGGCACTGGGACGACATCGAGGTCCGCGTGCACGGTGCACGGGAGCGCGTCGGCGGCATGGGCATGGCGGCTGTCGTACGCAAGACGCTGCTGAGCCTGTTGCAGGAACGAGCCCGCGCCGAGGGCGTGCAGACGCGTTTCCAGCACGAGGTCCGTGACCCCGCCGAGCTGGACGACTTCGACCTGGTCGTCGTGTGCGACGGCGCCAACAGCCGCTTCCGCACCCTGTTCGCCGACGACTTCGGACCGACCGCCGAGGTGGCGAGCGCGAAGTTCATCTGGTTCGGCACCCCGTACATGTTCGACGGGCTCACCTTCGTCCACCAGGACGGCCCCCACGGCGTCTTCGCCGCCCACGCCTATCCGATCAGCGATTCGCTGAGCACCTTCATCGTCGAGACCGACGCCGGCTCGTGGGCCGCGGCCGGCCTCGACGCCTTCGATCCCGCCACCCCGCCGGGCCCGAGCGACGAGAAGACCAAGAGCTACCTGGAGGACCTCTTCCGCGAGCAGATCGACGGGCACCCGCTGGTCGGCAACAACTCCCGCTGGGCCAACTTCGCCACCCGCAGGGCCCGTTCGTGGCGACGGGGCACGTGGGTGCTGCTGGGCGACGCGGCGCACACCGCGCACTTCTCCGTCGGGTCCGGCACCAAGATGGCCATGGAAGACGCGGTCGCGCTGGCCGAGGCCCTGGAGGAGGCGCCGCACAGCGTGCCGGAGGCACTCGACCTCTACGAGGAGCGCCGCCGCCCCAAGGTCGAGAAGATCCAGAACTCGGCGCGGCCCAGCCTGTCGTGGTGGGAGCACTTCGGCCGCTACGTCCGGACGCTCGACGATCCGACGCAGTTCGCCTTCCACTTCCTCACCCGCAGCATCCCGCGCGGCAAACTCGCCGTGCGCGACGCGGCGTACGTGGAGCGCGTCGACGCATGGTGGCGGGACCTCCATGAAGCGCCGCCCCTGGAGACACCTTTCCGAGGCGGCCCTTTCCGGCTTCCCTCATGCCATGTGACGGTCGGCGACGATCTCCTGACCGGGGCCGACGGCACAGCGATCCCGATGCTCCCTTTCAGCGGTGAGTCGTCGAGCGCGGGTGTGTGGATCGACGCCCCGGACACCGAGGAGGGACTGCCGCTCGCCCTCGATCAGGTACGCGAGGCGGCAGAGGCAGGCGCCCCGCTCGTCGGCGTACGCGGTGGTACGACGCTGACCCGCGTACTGGTCGCGGAGGAGGTACGGCTCGCGCACGGGCTGCCCGCCGCGGTGATCGGCGCGTACGACGACGACACCGCGACCACGCTCCTGCTGTCCGGCCGGGCCGACCTCATCGGAGTCGTCAAGTGAGCGCCCTGAACGCGCTGTTCGCGCCGCGAGCCATCGCCGTGCTCGGCGCATCGGCCACGCCCGGGAAGCTCGGCGCGGCGATGACCGACTCCCTGGCCTCCTTCCCGGGGCCGGTGATGAAGGTCAACTCCGGCCGCCCGGACCCCGATCAGGGCTTCTTCCCCACCGTCGGCGACGCGGCCGCCGCCCATGGCGTCACACCGGACCTGATCGTCTCCTGCATACCGGCCGCTGTGACCGCGGAAGCCCTGCGCGAGGCGGCAGCCGTCGGTGCCCGCACCACACTCGTGTGCGCCGGCGGGTTCGCGGAAGCAGGGGGCGACGGTGCGCTGCACCAACAGGCGTTGGCCGAGGTGGTGCGGGACACCGGCATCCGCGTCCTCGGGCCGAACACCTCCGGCTTCCTCGCCCCCCACCGGCGGCTCACGGCCAGTTTCGTCCCGGGCGCGGCCGATCTGGAGCCGGGAGCGGTGGCGGTCGTGGCGGCAAGCGGGGGCGTGAACCACGCGCTGGCCTTCGCCCTGGCCGAGGCCGGCGCCGGCCTGCGCCTCGGGGTCGGCCTGGGCAACAGCCTGGACGTCACCCAGGCCGACGTCCTGGGCCACCTCGCCGAGGACGACGGCGTACGGGCCGTCGCCCTGCACGTGGAGACCGCCGCCGAAGGCCGCCGCCTCACCGATGCGGTACGCCGCTTGACCGATCGGGTCCCCGTCGTGGCCCTGGTCGTGGGCCGCAGCGACATCGGCGACTTCGCCCGCTCCCACACCGGCGCCCTGGCCACCTCCTGGCGCGTGACCAGGACGGCCCTGCGCCAGGCCGGAGCCGTCCTCGTCGACGACGAACGCGACCTCGTCGACGCCGTCACAGCCCTCAGCCGGGTACGGCTCCCCGCCCATCCACGCCCGGGCATCGGCCTGGTCACCGCACAGGCCGGGCCCGGACTGCTGCTCACGGACGGCCTGCGCTCTCACGGCATCCAGGTTCCGCCGCTGGTCGAGCGGACGGCTAAGGAGTTGCGCGAGCTGCTCCCGGCCCTCACCTACCTGAACAACCCCGTCGACACCGGCCGCCCCTCGCCCGCGCTCACGCAGGTCGTGGAGCGGGTCTCCGAGGACCCCGGCATCGACCTCACCGCCGTCTACGGGCTGCTGGAGCCCACCGCCGTGGACCTCCCGGCCGCGCTGGCCGCCGCCCGTACCGCCACCCCGCTCGTCGCCGTCGTCGGCGGACCCGTGGAACAAGCACGGCGGACCCGCCGGGAACTCGGCGCAGCCGGCATCCCCTGCGCGGCCACACCGGCCTCCGGATCGGCCATGGTCCGCGCGCTCGTCGAGGACGCGGCTGCTCGCGCCCGCCTGGAGGCCGCCGACGTCACCGCGTCCGGTGCATCCGCGCTGTCGCTGTCCGGCCCCGTCGACGAGCACACCGCCAAGGGCGTCCTCGCGGACCTGGGCATCCGTACGCCCGTACGCCGCGCGTGCGCCGACCCGGCCGCGGCACACGCGGCTCTCGCGGAGCTCGGCGGACCGGTCGTCGTGAAGATCCTCGACGCGGAGATCCTGCACAAGACGGACGTCGGCGGGGTCCAGGTCGGCATCCGCACGCACGAGGAGCTCGACGACGCCCTCGCGCGCATGCCCGCAAGCCCCGCACTGCTGGTCGAACAGATGGCCCCCGCGGGCCCCGAACTCGTCGTCGGCATACGCCGCGACCCGGTCTTCGGTCCCGTGCTGGCTCTGGGCGCCGGGGGAACGGCGGCCGAAATCCTCGGCGACGTCTCCCTGCGTCTCGCGCCCCTGTCCGCGCACGAGGCCCACGCGATGCTCGACGAGCTCGCCACGCGGGAGATGTTCCTCGGCGCGCGCGGCGCCACCCCGGTCGACCGTGCGCGACTGACCCACGTGCTGCTGGCTCTTTCCTCCCTCGCCGCCGAGAACACCGTGG
>NZ_MUKA01000227.1 GCF_002150735.1 Streptomyces africanus | reverse complement strand
GCCCCCGCCTCCCGCGCCGCCCGCGCCCCGCGCCCGCCATGAGCGCCCTGGGCCCGCTGCCGACGGCCCGGCCGGCCCCGCAGTCCCCGCCCGCGCGGACTCCCGACGAGCCTGACGAGCAGAACTGAAATGACCTGCTCCCGTAGCGTGTTCGCATGAACATGAGCCGTACGCGCAGGGAGCGACTGGTCGTGATCGGTGGCGACGCCGCGGGGATGTCCGCGGCGTCGCAGGCCCGCAGGCTGAAGGGCCCCGACGAGCTGGAGATCGTGGCGTTCGAACGCGGCCACTTCACGTCGTACTCGGCGTGCGGCATCCCCTACTGGGTGGGCGGCGACGTCAGCGACCGGGACCGGCTCATCGCCCGCACCCCCGAGGAACACCGCGCGCGGGACATCGATCTGCGGCTGCGCACCGAGGTCACGGAACTCGACCTCGACGGGCAGCGGGTACGCGCGCGTGACGCCGACTCCGGCGCCGAGTCCTGGACGTCGTACGACAAACTCGTGATCGCGACCGGCGCCCGGCCGATCCGGCCGGACCTGCCCGGCATGGACGCCCCCGGGGTGCACGGCGTGCAGACGCTGGACGACGGCCAGGCGCTGCTCGACACGCTGGCACGCACGCGTGGCCGCCGCGCAGTGGTCGTCGGGGCCGGATACATCGGCGTGGAGATGGCCGAGGCGCTCATCAACCGCGGCTACCGGGTGACGGTCGTCAACCGCGGCAGCGAGCCCATGTCGACCCTCGACCCCGACATGGGCCGCCTGGTGCACAAGGCCATGGAGGGCCTGGGCATCACGATGGTGAACGACGCCGAGGTCACCGAGATCCTCACCGGGGACGACGGCCGGGTCCGGGCGGTCGCCACCCAGGACCGCGACTTCCCGGCGGACGTCGTCGTGCTCGGCATCGGCGTCCGCCCCGAGACGACCCTCGCGACGGCCGCCGGACTCCCCCTCGGTGCCCACGACGGCCTCCTCACGGACCGCTCGATGCGGGTGCGCGGCCAGGAGAACATCTGGGCGGGCGGCGACTGCGTCGAGGTCCTCGACCTGGTCTCCGGCCAGGAACGGCACATCGCGCTCGGCACCCACGCCAACAAGCACGGCCAGGTCATCGGCACCAACGCGGGCGGCGGCTACGCCACCTTCCCGGGCGTGGTCGGCACGGCGGTCAGCAAGGTCTGCGACCTGGAGATCGCGCGCACGGGACTGCGCGAGAAGGACGCCCACCGCGTGGGCCTGCGCTTCGAGGCGGTCACCATCGAGTCGACCAGCCGCGCGGGCTACTACCCGGACGCCTCCCCCATGACGGTCAAGATGCTCGCCGAACTCCGCACCGGCCGCCTCCTCGGCGTCCAGATCGTCGGCCGGGAGGGCGCGGGCAAACGAGTCGACATCGCGGCGGTCGCCCTCACGGCGGGCATGACGGCGGAACAGATGACGACCCTGGACCTCGGCTACGCCCCACCGTTCTCCCCGGTCTGGGACCCGGTCCTGGTAGCGGCCCGCAAGGCGGCGGCAAAGGTGCGCGGTTCCTTGTGAGGTGGGGCGGGTTGGTGCCTTCAGGGGCGCGGGGAACTGCGCGAACGACCACAACAAGCCCGCACCGGGCAACGCACCCGCACCCCTACGGCGAAGCCCCTACGCAGTCCCAGCAGTGCCGTTGATCCGATCAATGGCCTGCCGGGCCTGCTCCGCCGGCGGCCGCGACGGCAAGGAGGACACCGACGCCGAAGCCGAAACCGCAGGCGGCTGCTCCCCGGCCGGCTTCGCGTGGGAAGCCACCCGGGTCGACCGCAACCGGTGGCTCACCGCCTCCTCCAGCGTCACGGGCCGCCGCATCTGGGCCGCCAGCCGCCCGGCATCCTGGCCGAGGCGGGCCACGTCCTCCCACGGCAGCCGCACCACCAGCGTCAGCTCCGCCTCGCCGTCGGGCAGTGCGTGCATCGGAGGAGTAACTCGGTCGTTCATCGCCTGTTCCTCACGTCGGCCCCGCGACCCGCCTTCCCCGCGCCGCGGGCGGTTGCCGAGACATACGGGCGCCCGGACGGCTGCGTTCACCGCCGCACCCGATTCGCCGGCGTCTGGTGCGGTGTGGTCACCGCCCGTCAGCCGGTCATGGCCAGCCGCAGCCCCAGTCCGACGATGACCGTGCCCGTGATCCGGTCCAGCACGCGGCGTGCCGCGGGACTCCGGAGCCGGACCCGCAGGGCGCGGGCGCAGCCGATGAGGACCGCCGACCAGATCAGGCCCAGGACGATGTGGACCGAGGCGAGCAGCACGCCGGTGGTGAAGTGCGGTGCGCCGGCGGGGATGAACTGCGGCAGCACGGCGACGTAGAAGACGCCCACCTTGGGGTTGAGCAGGTTGGTGAACGCGCCCTGACGCCATCCTTCCCCCAGGCTGTTGCGCACGGTCACCTCGTCGGGCGCGTCCCCGGCCGTCGAGCCCCGGCGGCGCAGCGTGTCCACCAGCATGCGCCCGCCGAGCCACAGGAGGTACGCGACGCCCGCCCAGCGCAGGATCTCGTACGCCGCATGGGAGGCGGTGATCAGGGCTGTGAGCCCGAGGGAGGTGAGGACGCCCCACACCAGGACGCCGGTCTGGACTCCCAGAACCACGCCCCAGGCCCTGCGGTGGCGGCCGAGCGCGGCGGTCCGCAGGATGAGCGCGGTGTCGATGCCCGGCGTGAGGGTGAGCAACCCGACGACCAGGACGAAGGACCACAGTGCGGAGTCAGGGGCCATGGCCATGCGGGGGGCCTTCCGTGGGCAGCAGCAGGACGTAACGGAGCTCCTGGCGGTAAGCGGGGAGCAGGACCTGTGAGGTGACGGTGATCGTCTCGGGGGAAACGTGGGGCAGGCGCAGTTCGTAGCGGTGCCCGTGCCGGTAGGCGAGGACCTTCGGGCTGCGGTCCCACAGCCCGCGGCACACGGGGTCGTCCAGGACGGCGTCGCGCAGCTCGGCGAGGTTCCGGTCGTCGGGACGGGTCACCAGTGCGAAACGCAGCAGGGCGAGGTACTGCACGGCGTGCCGTGGCCAGTCCACGATCTGGTCGCGGGCCGTGGCGGTGGTCAGTGCCCAGCGCATGAGGTTGGCTTCCGGTTCACGGACCCAGGGGAACCAGTGGGCCATGGCCGCGTTGTGGTCGAGGACGTTCCACGCCCGGTCCGTGAGGTAACTGGGGAATTCGGTCTGCGCCGAGGCGAGGTCGGCCAGCTCGTCCATGAAGTCCGGCGGGTCTTCGTCCTCGTCCGACTGTCCGCCGGCACCGGCGAGCGCGTGCCCGTACAGCGCCATGCGTTCGTCGGGGCCGAGCAGCAAAGCCTGGGAAAGGCGTTCGAGCACCTCGGTGGAGAGCGGTACGCGCATGCCGGTCTCGAGATTCCGATACCAGCGTTCACTCACGCGCATACGGTCGGCTACTTCTTTTTGGGGTAACGGTCTCCCCCTGTTCATTTTGTTTCCCGCTTCCACACGCCAAGCGCGCAGCAGATCGGGCAGCACACCTGTGCCGCATTTTCTGTCCGACACGGAAGAAACAGACTGGGTGCGACGTGACACTGCTCGGAAACACTCCCTCTGCGTATCGCCGGGAGAACACACCGTAACAAGGCCGGGGGTGACTCGCGAAAGCGGGTCGGCAAGAAGTGAAGGCCGTCACGTCGGTGAACGGAGTCCGCTCGGGGGCATATGCCCTGCTCGGCGCGGCAAGGTTGGGGAACCGGCAGAAAATTGCCGGTTCTCGACCGGTCGCCCGCCCTGTTCCGAGGTGCTCTTCCGGGAATTCCAGCATCGTAAAGCAACGGCAAAAAACTGCCGGTTGACGGACGTTGTCGGCCGCTGACAGCATCACCGACGTGCCGGATTCCAGACCGCATTCCGCGCGGCATTCACTGCACCGTTCAGTTCGCATCCGTCGTTATTCCTGCTCGCCACCCGCATTCCTTATGCCCTTGGCGATGCGTCCCCGCAGGGATTATCCGCTGCCCAAACCTTCAGAACACTTCGATCGCTTCGAACTCCAGGAGTACGCATGACCGTCTCCACCGCCGAGCCCGGCACGTTCACCGGCACCCCCCTCCCCGGGGACAGCAGCAGTCTGCACCGGGTGGTCCAGGACCTCGCCCGGGGCGTGCGGACCGCCCACCCGGTCCGGGACACCCTCGCCAACCAGGAGCTGGCGAAGGTTCTCGCGTCCTGGGACTCCGCCCCCGCTCCCGTGCACCCCGACGCGCTCGTCGCTCCCCTCTTCCCCGAGCCGTCGCGTGCGGCGGGGGTCCCCTTCCTGCCGAAGGAGCGGCTCCTGTCGCGGGAGGAGAAGAGCGCCGCCGCCGACGCCTTCACGCGGGTGCTGGAAAGCTGCGAGTTCACGAGCGGTCCCGCCGTCACCACCTTCGAGGACGCCGTCGCCGACTACCTGGGCCTGCCCTGCGCCGTCGCGACCGGCAGTGGGACCGACGCGCTCGTCATCGCTCTGCGTGCGGTGGGTGTCGGGCCGGGCGACGAGGTGATCATGCCGGCCAACAGCTTCGCCGCCACCGAGAACGCGGTCTTCGCCTGCGGCGCCGTGCCCGTGCTCGCCGACGTGACCCGGCCCGACGGCAACCTGGACCCGGAGTCGGTGGCGGAGCGGATCACTCCGCGCACCGTGGCCGTCCTTCCCGTCCATCTGTACGGCAAGCTCGCCGACATGGCGGGGCTGCGTGCCGTCGCCGACCGGCACGGCCTGCGGATCGTCGAGGACGCCTGCCAGGCGCTCGGGGTGACCGGTGTGGGGCGGTACTCCGACGCGGCCGCCCTCAGCTTCAACCCGTACAAGAACGTCGGGCTGTGCGGGAAGGCCGGTGCCGTCGTCACCGGCTCGGCCGAGATCGCCGAGCGCTGCCGGGTGATCGGCTACCACGGCTTCGAGCCGGGCCGGAAGAACGTCAAGTGCGAGGCGTTCGGGCTCAACGCGCGCATCGACAACACCATGGCCGCGATCGGTCTGGCCCTGCTGCCCTGGACCAGTCTGCGCGGGCTGCGGCGCACGTATCTCGCCCGGCGCTACGTGGACGCGCTCCGCCCCCTCGCCGAGGAGGGCGTGCTCGAAGCGCCCGCCTTCGCTCCCGACCACTCCTGGCATCTGTTCCCCGTCCTGCCGGCCGGCGGTGCGGCGGCCCGCGACGCGCTGCTGGAGGACCTGGCGCGCAGGAGCCGGGTGGAGTCGGACGTCTACTACCCCGTCCTGACGCACCGGCAGGAGACACCGGTGCGCGAGCGGCTCTTCGGACAGGCGCACCTGCCGCGGACCGAGTGGCTGCACAACCGGGTGCTGCACCTGCCGCTGCACGCGGGTCTGTCCCTCGGCGAGCAGGACCGCGTGGTGGAAGCCCTGTACGCGGCGACGCGCCGGGTCCGGTGACGGCATGACCGACACCCTGCCGTTCGACGCCACCGGCGGCCCGGCCCCCGGCCCGCCGCCCCACCTGAGGCTGCCGGAGCCGGCGGTCTGGGCCGCGTTCTCCGACTTCGACGAGACCTACCTGGCCCATGCCGCGACCCCTGGGCAACGGGCCCAACTCGCCGCGCTGGAGGAGTTCCTGCTGACGGAGGCCGTGGAGCACGGTCTGCTGTTCGGCTGGGTCACCGGCAGCTCGCTGGCCTCCGTGCGGGAGAAGATGGCGCGCTGCGGCGCCCGTGTCCTGCCGCACTTCGTGGCCGGCGCGCTGGGCACCGAGCTGACGTTCTTCCCCGACGGCGTCGCCCGCCCGGACCCCGAGTGGCGGCAACTGCTGCGGGACAGCGGATTCGACCGGGACCGGGTCACGAAGGCCGCGGACCGTCTCGCCCGGCACCGGGTCGAGCTGTTCCCGCAGAACGCCCCGCACACCGGGAACCCGACCGAGTTCCTGGTCAACTACTACTTCCGCTCCCTCGGCGACCCGCGGCGCGACGAGCGGAGCCTCGACCTCGTGCGCGACGTCGCTCGCGAGCACGGCCTCGGGCTCAACATCAGCCGCTGCAACCCCGCCACCGGGGACCCCGCCGACTGCTACGACGTCGACTTCCTCCCGCCGGTGTGCGGCAAGCGCAACGTCGTCCGGCACCTGTGCGCCCGCTTCGGCGTCGCCCCGGAGCGGACCCTCGCGTTCGGCGACAGCGGCAACGACCTGGAGATGCTGGGCGCCGTGGGCCACGGCTACCTCGTCGCCAACTGCACGCCCGAGGCCAGGAGCCGCTTCCCGCAGGTGTCGCCGCACCCGCACGCCCAGGCCCTCCTCACCGCCTTCCGTCACCACCTCCGCCACTGAACCGCTTGCCCAGATCCGGCGAGTCCGGGCCCAAGGGCCGTCCCTGAGAAAGGCAGACCATGCAGACAGGAATCATCGGCGCCGGCGGCATCGCCCTCGCCCACCTGCGCGCCGCCGAAACCGTCCCCGGCGTCGTACCGGCCGGTGTGTACGACGTGCTGCCGGACAAGGCGGCGGAGCTGGCCGAGCGCTTCGGCTGCCCCGTCTTCTCCTCGACGAGCGAGCTGTACCGGCACGTCGACGCCGTCGTCATCGCCTCGCCCAACCACACGCACGCCGACTACGCCGAGGAGGCCGTCCGGCACGGCAGGCACGTGCTGTGCGAGAAGCCGATGACGACCACGGTGGAGGAGGCGGAGCGCATCACCGCGCTGGCGGAGGAGAGCGGCCTGGTGTGCGCCATGGGCTTCAACTACCGCTATCTGGAAGCCATCCGCGAGATCAGGAACCTGGTACGGAGCGGGGAGCTGGGCTCCATCCTCTTCGCGGAGGCCGGTTTCCGGCGCGGCAGCGCCCTGACCCGCTCCCGTTTCACCTGGCGGGACAGCGACCTGGGCCGTTCCACCAGCGGCTCCCTCGGCGACCTGGGCGTGCATCTGGTCGACATGCTCGACCGCCTCTTCGACAGCCCGGTCGACAGCACGAGCTGCCGCACCAAGCTCCAGGTCAACGTGCCTCAGAAGGAGGGCCAGGACGTCCAGGTCGACGACTACGCCTTCGTCAGCGGCCGTCTGGAGAACGGCACCTTCTTCAACCTGGTCACCTCCAAGTCCTCGCTGCCGGAGGAGCTCGGCTTCTCGCTGAAGATCATCGGCGACCGCAAGGAGCTGTACTACCACTCCAAGGACGACACGACGTACTTCCTGAAATCCCGCGTCACCTGGGAGCAGGGCACGTTCGCCCGCGAGGAGACGCTCGCCTCGCCGCCCGGTGAGGTGCCCGGCTGGAGCGACACCTTCCGGCACCAGCTGCGGGAGTGGCGCGACGCGGTCACCGCACGGGATGCCGGCACCGCGCGGAGCGCCGACAGCGCCCTGGCCTGCTTCGGCGACGGGCTGCGCAGCCAGCGGGTGCTGGAGCGCCTGCTGGCGGGCGACCAGCAGTACGCGCTCGCCTCTTCGGTGACCTCGTGACACCGCGCGACGCACACGGCGGGGGCTCCACAGGGAAGAGGAACGTCTCTTGACCGGCACCTCGGCACAGGCCGCGCCGCCCGGCACCACCGTGGCACGGCCCCTGTTCAGTCCGTTCGCCGTCGTCGCGTCGTGCGTGGGCTTCGCCCTGATCGGGGCCCTCCAGGCGCTGTACGGTCCGGCGATCCCCGCGTTCCGCACCGAGTTCGGCCTGTCGCCGGCCGCCGCCGGGCTGAGCCTGAGCGCTCACTTCGTCGGGGGCGTGGCCGGTGTGCTGCTGCTCAACCGGGCGCACGGGCGGCTGGGCAACAGAACGCTGCTGTCCGCCTCGTACGCGCTGATGGCTCTCGGCGGGGCCGGCTTCGCGCTGGCCCCGGCCTGGCCGTGGGCGCTGGCCTGCGCGCTGGTGACCGGGGTGGGCTTCGGCGGCATCGACTACGGCCTCAACCAGCTGTTCTCGGTGGGGTTCGGCCGCCGCAGCCCGGCCATGCTCAACATCATCGGCGCGGCCTACGGCCTCGGTGCCGTGGGCGGTCCCGCGCTCCTGGGGCTGCTGGGCCCGGGCGAGTACCCGGCCGTCTTCGCCGGGTTCGCCGCGCTGTCCGCCGCACTGGTGCTGGCGCAGCGCGGCGTGCACGAGGGCGGGGAGGCGCCCGCCCCGCCGCCGTCCGACGAGAAGGGCGAGGAGAGCGAGGCGGGCACTCCCGGGCTGCGGGCCTCGGTGGCCCTGGTCGTCACGGTCTTCATCGTGCTGTACGTCCTGATGGTGGCGGTGGAGACCGGCGTCGGCGGCTGGGAGCCGACGCATCTGGAGTCCGTCGGCCACGACGCGGCGACCGCGGCCACTGCGACCTCGGCCTTCTGGCTGATGGTGACCGTGGGACGGCTGCTGGTCGCACCGCTGACGCTGCGCTGGTCCGTGCAGACGATCATGGTCGTCAGCTCCGCCGGCATGGTGGCCTGCCTGCTGCTCGCCCTCGTCCCGGCGGCGGCGCCGTACGCCTACGCCGGTGTCGGCCTCTTCCACGCGCCGATCTTCCCCACGGGGCTGCCGTGGCTGTCCCGGGCGGTGCCGCGGGCGCGGCGGGCGGGGGCCTATGTGATCGCCGCCTCGATGATCGGCGGGGTGGCCGCCGGGCCGGTGCTGGGCAAGGGCATCGAACTGGCGGGTGTCGACGCCGTACCGGTGCTGCTGGCCCTGCCCGCGGCCGGTTGTCTCGCGGCCACCTGGTGGCTGATCCGGGCCACCCGGGACCGCTCGCCGTCCCGAACCGCGAACTCGCTCACGTGAGAGGCTGAATGCTGTACGAGAACGCAAGCGACGTCATACTCGACGATATTTTCCTCGGTCTCACCGGCTTCATCCCCGGAGTGGAACTCGCCCTGAAACTGGAGGGGTTGAACCCGGCCGGGTCGATCAAACTGAAAACGGCGGTCGCACTCGTGGAGGCCGCCGAGAACAGCGGCGCCCTCGCCCCCGGCGGCCATGTCATCGAGTCCTCGTCAGGCAACCTGGGCATCGCGCTCAGCTCCGTCTGCGCCTCCCGGGGATACGCCTTCACCTGCGTGGTGGACCCGAACACGTCACAGCAGAGCAAGGCGCTGATGCGAGCCCTCGGAGCCGAGGTGGTCGTGGTCGGCGAACGCGACGAGTGCGGCGGCTTTCTGCAGTCCCGCATCGACTACATCGCGGCACGACTGCGCGAGCACCCCTCGCTGGTGTGGCCGAACCAGTACGCGAACCAGGCCAATCCCCAGGCGCACCACGACACGACCGCACCCTCGATCATCAAGCAGTTCCCCACGGTCGACCACCTGTTCGTCGGGGCGGGCACCACCGGAACGCTGATGGGCGTGGTCCGGTACTTCCGGCAGTACTCGCCGCACACCCGGATCGTCGCCGTGGACACGGAAGGGTCGATCACCTTCGGCTTCCCTCCGGGCCCCCGGCGCATCCCCGGACTCGGTACCAGCCGCCGGCCCGAGATCTTCCGTCCCGGTCAGGCCGACGAGACCGTCCTGGTGCCCGAGGCGGACGCGATCCGCATGTGCCGCCGGCTCGCGGCCGAACGGGGGCTGCTCCTCGGCGGATCGACCGGTGCGGTGCTGTCGGGTGTGCAGCGGCTGCGCGCGGACATCCCCTCCGGGTCCCGGGTGGTGGCGATCTCCCCGGACAACGGCGACCGCTACCTCCAGACCGTCTACAGCGACGCTTGGGTCCTCGACCACTACTCCCCCGCCGCCCTGGAAACGGCCGGCTGAACCCGCGAACACCGTCTCGGGAGAACAGGAACAGCGCATGTTCGAATTCAGCGTCATAGGGGGCCGAACGGCCCGGCAGATCATCGCCGACCACCGTCCCGGCATCGTGAGCGAGGTCAGGGAGACCTACCTCACCCACCAGGCCGGGGACACGGTGAACCCGGACAGCTACTTCCTCCGCTTCCCGGAGAAGCCGGACAGCCGGATCATCGCCCTCCCCGCCTATCTCGGCGGCAAGCACGGGCTGGCGGGGATCAAGTGGATCTCCAGCTTCCCGCGCAACATCGAGCGGGGCGTTCCCCGCGCCTCGGCGGCCCTGCTGCTCAACGACTACACGACCGGCTACCCCTTCGCGGTGCTGGAGGCGTCCCAGATCAGCGCTGCCCGCACCGCGGCCTCCGCCGTGCTCGCCGCCGAGGTGCTCACGGGCGGAACCGCCGCCCGGCGGGTCCTCCTGGTGGGCGGCGGCATCATCGCCCGCAACATCACGGAGTTCTTCGCCGCCCGGGGCTGGACCTTCGACAGCCTCGCGGTCCATGACCGCAGTCCGGAGTACGCCGCGGCGCTGGCCGACCACACCTCCACCCGGCTCGGGTACGCCTCGGAGGTGGGGTCCGACCTGCCGGCCGAGCTGGAGAAGGCCGACCTCGTCGTCCTCGCCACCACGGCCGCCGTGCCGCACATCGTCGATCCGGACTCCTTCGCCCCGGGCCAGGTGGTGCTGAACATCTCGCTGCGGGACATCGCGCCGGAGATCATCGCGGAGTCCTACAACGTGGTCGACGACGTCGAGCACTGCCTCAAGGCCGACACCTCCGTGCACTTGGCCGAGCAGGAGTACGGCCACCGGGACTTCATCACCGGGACGCTGGCCGACGTCATGCGGGGGGACGCCGTGGTGGGACGCGACAAACCCTTGGTCTTCTCGCCGTTCGGACTCGGTGTCCTGGACCTCGCGGTCGGCGCCTTCGTGTACCAGAAGGCCGTGGAGACCAACTCCCACACCGTCATCGAGGACTTCTTCGGGGAGACGCGGCGCTGGTGAGCGCCGGCTCGCAGTCACCCGCCATCCGAATCGCGCATGTCACCGCCCCTTCCGAAAGAGGACAAGCCATGCAGCCCGCCCGCTTCCTTCCCGGTCCGCCCGCTCCCCGTCCGGAGCGCGGGATCTTCTCCCTCGGCGACCTGACGTCCGAGACCGTGCACCGACTGGCGCGCCGCGCCTGCGACTTCTACGACGCCCCGGAGGCCGGCGGACGGCCGCTGGAGGGCCTGACGGTCGGGGTCCTGTTCACCCGGACCTCCACCCGGACCCGCACCGCGTTCACGGCGGGCGCCATCAAGCTCGGCGGCACGCCCGTGACGTTCGGTCCGGACGACCTCCAGACCAACACGGGCGAGTCGCTGACGGACACCGGTCGCGTGCTCGGTTCCATGCTGGACCTGCTGGTGGCCCGGACCGCGGGCCCGCTCCACGAGCTGCGCACGCTCTCCGGCTCCGGAGGCATCCCGGTGATCAACGCCATGGCGACCGAGGAGCACCCCACCCAGGGCATCTGCGACCTGGCCACCATGTCCCTGGTCAGGGGCGGCCTCGAAGGCGTGAGGGTCCTGTACGTCGGAGAGGGCAACAACACGGCGACCGCCCTCGCCCAGGGACTGTCGCACGTCCCGGGCTGCCGGGTCACCTTCGCCACCCCGCCCGGGTACGGGCTCCCCGCGGAGGTGCTGGATGAGGCCGCCAAGCGCGGCGCCGTACACGGCACGGAGGTGGTCGAATCGCACTCCATGGACGAGCTGCCCGACCGGGTCGACTTCGTCTACACCACGCGCTGGCAGACGACCGGCACCAGCAAGGGCGACGCGCACTGGCGGCAGACGTTCCGCCCCTTCCACGTCGACGAGGCCCTCATGAACCGCTGGCCGGACGCCTGGTTCCTGCACGACCTGCCGGCGCACCGCGGCGATGAGGTCTCGGCTGGGGTGCTGGACGGAGAGCGCTCCGTGGCCTGGATCCAGGCCCGGATGAAGCTCACCAGCGCCATGGCGGCACTCGAGTGGGCGGCCGGGACGGCCTGAGACCTCCGGCGCCGGGCGGGCCCGGGCCGTCACCGGGCGGTCTACGTGTGGACGTACGCGACGGGGCGGGCAAGCGCGGGGTGTGCGTGCCGCCGTGCGCCCCGGGCCGCGTCAGCGCGCCGTGTGCGTGTGCACGTACTCCACGAGCCGCGTCAGCGCGTCCGGGTCCGTGGACGGCATGACGCCGTGGCCGAGGTTGAAGACATGGCCCTCCAGGCCCGCCGCCGAGTCCAGGACCTCCCGGGTCTTGGCCTCGACGGCCTCCGTCGGGGCGAACAGCACGGTCGGGTCGAGGTTGCCCTGGAGCGCCTTGCCGGGGCCGACGCGGCGGGCGGCCTCGTCCAGCGGGACGCGCCAGTCGACGCCGACGACATCCGCGCCGGCCTCGCCCAGGAGCCGCAGCAGCTCACCGGTGCCGACGCCGAAGTGGATGCGCGGGACGCCGTAGCCGGCCACGGCCTCGAAGACCTTCGCCGACGCGGGCAGCACCGAGCGCCGGTAGTCGACGGGGGCCAGCGCCCCGGCCCAGGAGTCGAACAGCTGGACAGCGGAGGCGCCCGCCTCGATCTGGACCTTCAGGAAGGCGGCCGTGATGTCGGCGAGGCGGTCGAGCAGGTCGGCCCACAGCTCGGGGTCGCCGTACATCATCGCCTTGGCGTTCTCGTACGTGCGGGACGGGCCGCCCTCGACGAGGTAGCTCGCGAGGGTGAAGGGGGCGCCGGCGAAGCCGATCAGGGGCGTGCCGCCGAGTTCGCGGGTGAGCAGGCCGATGGCCTCGGTGACGTAGGACACGTCCTCGGGGGTCAGATCGCGCAGCTGGGCGAGGTCCGCGCGGGTGCGGATAGGGCGCTCGACGACCGGGCCGACGCCGGGCTTGATGTCGAGGTCGACGCCGATGGCCTTGAGCGGGACGACGATGTCGCTGAAGTAGATCGCCGCGTCGACGCCGTGCCGGCGCACCGGCTGGAGCGTGATCTCGGTGACCAGCTCGGGCCGCATGCAGGACTCCAGCATCCCGATGCCCTCGCGCACCTTGCGGTACTCCGGCAGTGAGCGCCCGGCCTGCCGCATGAACCACACCGGCGTGTGCGGCACGGGCTCGCGCCGGCAGGCCTTGAGGAAGGCTGAGTCGTACGGGGCGGACGGCTGCTGGGCCCGGGGGGCGTCGTTGGCACTCACGGGCCAAGTTTCGCACGCCCCTGAGGGGCGTGATTCAGCCCCTGGAGAGGCGCGGGGTGTCTAGCCCGGCACCCGGGCTCCGGTCCCCGTAACCTTCCGGCATGGCTGCGGCTCAGGGACGACTGTCGGACGGCGCTGGCGGAATGGACGAAGCGAAGGACACCGAGAAAGACCGGCGGGAGGCGGACACCGCCCCGCTGCCCTTCCGGGCCGCCGTCGAGGCGCTCAAGGCGGCGCGGCTGCGGCCCCAGATCGAGGTGGAGCCGACGCCCCCGCCGAAGCGGCTCGCCCCCTACGCCCACGCGCTGGAGGCCGCGGTCGTCGACGGCGACGAGGACCTGGCCGACGGCCGGCTGGTTCTGCTGCACGACCCGGCGGGACACGACGCCTGGCAGGGCACGTTCCGGCTGGTGACGCTGGTGCGCGCGGAACTGGAGCCGGAGATGGCCGCGGACCCGCTGCTGCCGGAGGTGTGCTGGTCCTGGCTGACCGGCGCGCTCCAGACGCGCGGGCTGACGTACGGGGAGCCGAGCGGCACCGTCACGCGGGCGAGCTCGCACTACTTCGGCGGTCTGTCCGCGCGCCCGGCCGCCTCGCAGATCGAGATCCGCGCCTCCTGGACGCCGCGCGAGGGCCTGGGCGGGGTCCCGGACACGGCCGCACACCTGGCGTCCTGGTGCGATCTGCTCGCCCAGGTCGCCGGGCTGCCGCCGGCCGGGCCGGGAGACGCGTCGGTGGTGACGCTGCCCCAGCGGCGAGGACCGCAGTCCCGCTGATCGCACCTGTTCCGACCCCGTACTGATCGAACCTGTACGGGGCGGTCAACGCTGCCCTGCCGACGATCACACCTGCGTCCCCCTCTTGGCCGAATCACTTTGTCGATACGGCCACTTTCGACCGCGTACCGACGCAGACCGAAACCGTCCGGCCTTCGAATGATCGACCGCGTGTCCGAATTGTACGGATTGTTATCACCGATTCGTGATCATTCTCTAAAGGCGGACGGGTGGGGTGCCGAAGACGACTGTGACCTTGAAAGCACGGTTCGTCCCGGCTTCACCCCCACGAGCCGGCCCCGTCCCGCACCCCAGGAGGCCTGGTGTCCGTTCTCCTCGAGCAGCCCGCAAGCCTGGTCGCCTACCGCCCGAACAAGCCGACCGCCATGGTGGTCGTGGCCGACCCGCGCGTCCGCTCCACCGTCACCCGCCACCTGTGGGCGCTCGGTGTGCGCGATGTCATCGAGGCCTCGTCCGTCGCGGAGGCTCGTCCCCGCATCGGCAACCCCCGCGACATCTGCGTCGCCGACGTCCACCTGCCGGATGGCTCCGGCCTCACCCTGCTGTCCGAGACCCGCGCCGCGGGCTGGCCCAACGGGCTCGCCCTCTCCGCCGCCGACGACATCGGCGCCGTGCGCAACGCGCTCGCCGGCGGCGTGAAGGGCTATGTCGTCACCGGCACCCGCACCAACCTCGGGCTCCCCACCCGGCCGGGCGCCGCCCCCATCGGCGCCGCCGCCGCGCGCCTGCACCGCCGCCCCCCGGGTGCCCCGAGCCACCCGGGCGGCTACCGCGAGCTGTCCGGACGCGAGGTCGAGGTGCTGCGGCTGGTCGCGGAGGGCCAGTCGAACAAGGCGATCGGCGTCTCGATGGGCCTGTCCGCGCTGACCGTCAAGAGCCACCTCGCCCGCATCGCCCGCAAGCTCGGCACGGGCGACCGCGCCGGCATGGTCGCGGTGGCCCTGCGGACCGGAATCATCCACTGACCCGCCCCACGATGACCCTTGGTGATCATTCACTCCCGACCTGACTGGTTTGCGACCCCCGGCCGCCCGTCGACGGAACGTTCC
>NZ_MUKA01000226.1 GCF_002150735.1 Streptomyces africanus | reverse complement strand
GGGGCCGGGGAGGCAGGGGTCACAGGAGTGCGAGACGGCGGAGCACTCGGCCGGGCGGACGGAGTCGGCGAGGCCTCCGTCGGCTCCGCAGAGGACCGCGCCGACTCAGGTCGGGCGGAGGAGGCCTCGGCGGAAAGCCCGGCGAACGGCCCGGCGGAGCCGTCCGGCACCACCCGGTGCCCTTCCAGGAAGTACGCGTACCAGGCCCTGACCGTGCGCAGATAGGCCGCCGAGTGGTTGTAGCCGAGGATCGCGCGGTCCAGCTGGGCGGGAACGGACAGGTCCCGGCCACCGGCACACAGATACCGTCCGGCGGCGAGTGCCGCGTCGAAGACGTTGTTCGGATCCGTACGTCCGTCGCCGTTGCCGTCCGCGCCCCAGCGGGCCCAGGTCGACGGGATGAACTGCATCGGCCCGACCGCGCGGTCGTACGCTGTGTCCCCGTCGTGGGCGCCGCCGTCGGTGTCCCGTACCAGCGCGAAGGCCACGCCGTCCAGCCGCGGCCCGAGGATCGGCGCCACGGTCGTACCGTCCGACGCCACCCTGCCGCCGCGCGCCTGCCCCGACTCCACCTGCCCGATCGCCGCCAGCAGCTGCCAGCGCAGCCGACAGCCGGGCACCTCACGCGCGAGCCGGTCCTCGGCCCGCCGATAGGCGGCGAACACGCTCGCAGGCAGCGCGCCGCCCACCTCCTCCTCCACCTGGCCGCCCGCGTGCTTCCGGGTCCGCAGCGGCGGAAGCTCGGTCCGGTACGGCGCGTCGCCGGAGACGCTCGGCCCGTCCTCGGCGAGTGCCTGACCGCCCGCCGGCGCGGCTGCCCGCGCCGGGACGGCCCCCGGCGCCTGCGACGCGGTCAGCACCGCCATCGCCGCCACTGCGACCGCCGTACCTCTGACGCGTTTGCCCCTGTGCCCTGCCACGTCCTGCTCTCCCCTCCCTGTGAGCTTTCTGTCGTCTGCTCTACGGGGGAGGGCGGCGGGTCCGTCGCGGGGTCTTGCGCATGCTTCAGCGGCGACCCCTGCACTCGATCACGCCACGTGGACTCTTCACGTAGCTGACGGGGCACCCGGCCGCGCTGCCCGTGTGCGGGGTGCCGGCCCGTTCGCTTCGTTACGATCGTCCTCGGGGTCGCCGCCGTACGGGAGGGCATGGGCAGATGAACCAGAGACTGGGTGCTGCCACATCGGCCGTGCTGGGGATCGTCGTCGGTGTTCTGACCAACCTGGTCACCTCAGGTCCCACGGTGCCGCTCGTCGTGGGGTTTGTCGCGGCTGCGGTGCTCTGGGTCGCGCTGACCGTGCTCCACCAGCCCGGCTCGTCGTCGCCCCCGGCGCCGACGGCGCAGACACACGGGGCCAACAGCCCCATCATCAACGCCGACAACAACAGCGGCACCATCGGCATCAACACCCCTCCGCACATCACCGAAGAACCTGAAGCCGACGGCAACACGACGTCATGAGAAGGCTGTTCGGGACGGGCGGCACCTCGCTCAGCACGTCCGGGGCCTACTCCCCGATCATCCATGCCCCGAACAACAACGCGCCCATCACCGTGAACAACGGCGTACAGCCGTACCGGCTGGCGGACGCCCCGCAGGCGTTCCGCGCGTACGTCGACGCGTTGACCCCGACCTATTACGAACACAACCCGCTGGTCGAGGAGTTCCACCGGTTCCTGGGCCGGCGGGACCGCGGGTACTTCGCGGTGGAGGCCGAGCCGGGCATGGGCAAGTCGGCTTTCGCGGCATGGGTGGAGGGGCGCCAGGAGACGGACGCCGCGCACTTCGTGCAGAAGGGGGCCGGGGCGGAGCGGACCGCGACGGCCGTGCGCAGCCTGGGCGCCCAGCTCATCACCGCCTGGCGGCTGGAGGATCTGGCTCCCGACGGGTTGCTGTCCGGCGGCAGTGGAGAGCCCGAGTGGCTGGCCCTCGTCATCGAGAAGGCTGCGTCGCGGCGGGACGAGCTGCAGCCGGGGCGGCCGATCGTGATCGTCGTCGACGCCCTGGACGCCGTCGACGAATACCCTGCGCTGGAGCTGCCGTTCGGGCTGCCGCGGCACCTCCCGAACGGGGTGTACGCGGTCGTCACCGCACGCACCGGACGGTTGAGGAACACCCCGGCGGACCAGACGCATCGCGTCACGCTCCCGCCGGACGCTCCGGGCAATCTGGAGGCGCTGGACGGGTTTCTGCGCACCCGCTCGCGGGAGGACACGCACCTGGCCCGCGCCCTGGACCGGTACGGCGTCGGTGAAGGCACCTTCGCCGCGCAGGTCCTGGAACACAGCAGGGGCTCCTGGGTCTACGCCCACTACGTCCTGAAGTCCATCGGTGAGGAACCGCAGACGGTCCGCCGCCTTCCCGATCTGCCCGTCGGCCTGGACGGGTACTACGAGGAACGCGTCCTGCCGCTGTGTCTCGGCCCGGACCGGCAACCGGACGAGCGGCGGATCGCACTGCTCGCCGCTCTCGGCGCGGCCGCCGAGCCCGTGGACGGCCCCACCCTCTGCTCGCTGGCCGGGACGGACGAGCCGTCTTTGGTGGACACCCTGATGCGGGACGGGCTGCGGCCGTTCTGCACGGTCGTCACGCCCGAGGACGACCCGGACGGGCCGCCTCGTTACACGCCCCACCACCCCAGTCTCCGCGAGTACCTGTCGGGTTCGTCCGATGCGGCCCTCAGGCGGGCCACCCGCGGGGCCCACGCCCGCATCTGCGACCGGTATCTGACGGCGTGGGGCGGGCTGGACTCGGGGCTCGACGCGCTGGCGAGCCACCCGGAACTCGCCGATGCGGACGCCGGATATCCCGTACGGCAGATGGTGTCCCACCTGCTGGCGGCGGGCCGGGAACCGGAGGTCCACCGGCTGCTCGCGGTGAGCCGGCGCGGGAGGAATCTCTGGTACGCGGTGCACGAGCGGGCCGGAGGCATCGGCGCCTATCTGCGGGACATCGAGCTGGCGGAGGCGGCGGCCGGTGAGCTCGGCACGCGGCTGCGCTACCGCCTCATCCGGGCGAGCGTGACCTCCGCGGTCACAGCCCTGCCGCCCGGGCTGGTGAGGCAGATGGTCACGCGCGGCTTGTGGACGGCGGAGCAGGCGTTTCACCGTGTCGAGCGCATGGGGGACCCCACTCTTCAGGCGCGGGCGCTGCAGCTGCTCGTACCGGATCTGCCGAAGCGGCTGCATCCAAAGGCGCTCGCGCTCGCCGCCGCGTACGGGGACGAGGATCGCGCCCCTGTGCTGGAGGAGATCATTCCGTTGCTGGACGACGGGCTGATCGCGGCCGCCGTCGAGCCGGTCCTCGCCACCGACAGCGGTCTGCCGCTGCCCGGGCCACTGGTCGCGCTGGCCGCCCGGCTGCCGCACGCCGAGCTGAGGGGTCTGGCCCATCACCCGCTGCTGGCGGACAAGCACGGCAACAAGGCCTACGTACGAGCCACTGCCGCCCTGTTCCTGCATCCGGACCGGGTCGCCGGGGCCCGGAAGGCGCTGCGGATTCTGCGCTCGGTGAAGTATGTGCCGCACCCGGACCAGCTGATCGCCCTGCTCACGCCCATGCCTGCCGACGAGACGTTCGACGACGTGCTCACCCTGCTCGAGGACAGGCAGCAGAGGCTGGGCCACGGCGCGATGTCCACGCCGGGCGCCCACGGGTCCGCGGACCGCGTCGAGCGCCTGTTGTCCGTGCTGAACGCCGGCGCGGACATGACGGTGGCCGCCTTCGTGCTCCACCGGGCGGCAGGCCTCGACTTCAGCAGGCCCCGTGCGTCCGACCTGCTCGACATGGCGCTCGGGCTCAGGCTGGAGCAAATAGGCCCGGGCCTGTTGTACTACGCGCTCGTCGATCGGCTGTCGACCACCGCGGTGCGTGAGTGGCTGAGCGCGCTGTTCCCCCCGGAGGGAAAGCCAGGGCGCCGACTGTTCACGGAATGCCGGCACGTCCTGCTCGGTGCCCTGCTCCGGCGACTGCCGCCCGAGGAGGCCCGCACCTACGCCGAGGCGGAGATGCGGGCCGTCCCGGAGATCCCGTCGTCCTGGGAGTCCAGGGCGCACCTGGTGGCGTACCTGTCCCCCGAATCTCGCCGCCGCTACGTGGAGGAGGTCAGCGGCAGGTGGGGAAGGTACGGCGGCCCTGTGGGCAACGCCCTGCACTGGCAGACCCTCGACCTGATCGGTCCGCATCTGGGCGAGGAGGAGCTCGGCATCGTGCTGGAAGGGGTGAGCACGGAAGACGCATGGGAGTCGCGCGCCCGACTGACAGCCCTCGACGCGCTCGCCCCTTGTCTGCCCGACCACATGCTGCCGCAAGCAGTCGCCGACAGCACCCACCGCTCCGTCCGCGGACAGGCCGAGGCTCTCTCCTCCCTGGCCGAGCTGGCACGGCTTCTCCCCCCGGAGCGGCGGAGGCCCATTGAGGAGCGGAGTCTGGCGTTCGTGCGGGACGTCCTGGCGCCGCCGACCCAGGCCGATGGGGTGGCGGAGCTGGCTCCCGCTCTGTCGGCGGACGCCGCCGTGAACGCGCTGGCGATCCTGGAGTCCGCGCCGGACACCCCGCCGCTGTGGATGAGCACCCGGGGGGTATGGGAGTGGGATACCGCACAGTCGTCGGACGCCTCCGCGAGCGCGCGGATGGTCGCGCGGCCGGTGTACGAGCTCGGTGGCGGTGCGCGGGCGGTCGAGGCGCTCAGCGCGGTGCTGCCCGATGAGGCTCTGCCGCGGGCGTGGGCGGTCGCCGTACGCGGCGCGGAGGACGGCCCCGCACAAGTCGCTCTCTGGGCATGCCGGCTCGTTTCGCGTCTGTTCTCCGCGGGGTGGGGAGGACTCCTCGACGACGTACTCCCCGAAGCTGCCGAACACATACCACTGGCCGGCGAGAACGACGTCGCGCACTTTCTCCGTTTCGCGGACCTGGCTTCGGTGGAGCAGGTCCGGCGTGCGAGGGATGCCCTGCTCGCCCGCCGCGACAGCCCGCCCCGCCGGGCTGAAGCCCTCGCGTATCTGAGCCGTCGTCTCCCCGGAGCCGAGAAGCGCTCCCTGGCAGGGGTGGTGCTGGACATGCTGGCGAACACGCGGCGGGCCCATCAGAGCGCCGACACATGGCATCGCTGGATCGATCCACGTGCCCTGGGGCACCTGTACCGGGCCGGGGCCACCACAGCGGCGACCGAGGCACTGCGTGAACTGCTCTCTCCGGACGTCGCAGGGTACGTACTCAAAAAGTTCGGCCCCCCGCTGCCGGCACCGGTCGTCGAGGAAGCCCTGGCCATGGCCCTCGCGGACGACTCCGGCTTCAACAGGGCGCACATACTCGGGGCCCTCGCCCCCAGCCTTGACGAGAACCAGATCCGAACCGTCCTCCGGGACGTCGTGGACGCCGAATCGGTCGACCATGACCACCTCCAACTGCTCACCGCACTCGCCCAGCGGCTCGAACACGGCGGCGCGGACTCCCTCTTACCAGCGGTGATTCAGCACGCCTGGCGGGCCGGAGAAGCGGAACTCGCGAGCGGCGCGGACGCCGTTCGCACCTTCGTTCCCCTGCTGCGCCGACTCGACGCCGCCAGGTGCCGGGTCCTGGTGGAACAGGTCATCGACCGCCACACGCCCGATACGTCCACCTCCTGGAAGCCCGAATCCGACTTCGAGTCCTGCGTCGCGGTCCTGGAACCCGAGGAACTCGCCCACCTCTACGACCGCGTCACCCGGGCCCGTAACCCCGCCTCCCGGGCCGCCGCCCAAGCCACGCTCCTGCGCCGGCTGGGGGACGAATGGCCTGGTGCCGACTTCCCCGGCGCCACTGATCTGCCGTCCACCTGGCCCGCCGACATCGACCGGCCCACGCTGTGCCGGCTGCTCGCCGCGTCGGCGTGGTGGATACGGCGGCAGCGTGGCGGCGAGGCAGTCGAGGACGTGGCCGGGGCCCTGCTCGACGTGTGCACCTGGTGGCCGTGAACTCGCGCCCGGCCTGAGGCCCTTTCCAGGGCAGGTCGCAGGCAGCGGCAGACGAGTCGGGCTGTACGCCGGGGAGAGTCACCACGTCGCTATGACCTGCACAGACGTCCAGGAAGGGCGCTTTGATGGCTACCTTGTTGGCTACGTAACGAGTGGCCCAGCCCCGGTGCCGTCCGGACGGCACCCGCCCCCAGCTTGGTGACGGACGCTCTTGTGATGGGTAGGTCAGACCGGCAGGTTCCAGGAAGGACCGTCGGGTGTTCCGAGCCACACGCGTTGGGTGCCGTCCAAGTCCACGGTCAGGCCGAGGTCCGAGTGTGGGGGTGAGCCCGCGTCCTGCCAGATGGTGAGAGCGTCTTCCACCTGATCCCAGAGGCGAAGAGGGCCGTGCTGGTGCACGGTCCAGCCGTCTCCGGCCGGTTCGGTCCACGCCTGTGACCCGGTGGCGACGTCCACGAGGATCACGCCCGTGCCGGTGGTCATGAGTTCGGCGGACGGTGCGGCGAGCTGAGCAAGGAGCTGCCCGGTCCAGTCTTCCAGGAGTGCGGGGTTCACGCGGGTGGCGCGGGTGTGACCGGGATGCTGCTGGAAGGTGGGTCGGGGTGGGCGTTCGTGGGGACGGGCGAGCATGTAGCTGATCTGGTCGGGTTGGAAACGACCGGTGGCGGTGGCGTCGTCCTGGACGGTGAGGCGGACGAGTCCGGAGGCGAGCATCCATCCGCTGATGGTCGTGGTGATGGTTCCGCCGGCGCGTACTTGGTACAGCCAGGCTGGGGGGATGTGGCGGACGGCGCAGGTGGCCACGATGTGGTCGTATTCGGCGTCGTCCTTGTGTCCGGCGAGGCCGTCGCCGGTGATCAGGGTGGGGTGATATCCGGCGGCGTGGATGTGGTCGGCCGCCGCGGCGGCCAGGCCCGGGTCGTACTCGATGGAGTACACGTTTTTGTCGCCGAGGCGGCTGCACAGGATGGCGGTGGAATAGCCGGTGCCGGTGCCGATCTCCAGCACCTTGTGACCCTCGCTGATCCCGGCGACGTCGAGCATGCGCACGATCAGGGAGGGCAGCGTGCTGGACGAGGTGGGGCGGCCGGTGACGGGTCCGGTGGCGTCGACGGCGGTGGTGCCGTCGACCTGGGTGACCCAGGTGGTGTCCTGGTAGACGAGCCCCAGCCACTTTCCGGGATCGGTCCGGTCGCGGTGCACGGGGGTCCACTGGCGTCCGTCGAACTGGAACAGGCCGTTACCCAGGAAGAGTTCGCGGGGCACCGTTTCGAGGGCTGTGCGCCATGCCGGGTCGTCCACAGGGACGGCGGCGGCGAGTTGGCGGCGCAGGTCGGCGGGGTCGGTCATGCGGGTGCTCCATGCTGTAGGCGGTCGGCGATGGCGTGCTTGATGGGAGCAGTGACGTGGTCGGGGAGCCAGGCCCATTGACCGTTGGGGTTGCACTCATACCAGTGCCAGACGCCATCACGGTCTAAGCCGAAATCGAAGGCGCCGAAGGTGAGTCCGAAAGCATCGAGGTAGGCGCGTACGCCTTTGACGATGGCCGGGGGGACGGGCACGGGGGTGTAGGCAAGCCGGTCGTAGTGGCGGCGCCAGTCCACGCCAGGTGAACCGTCGATACGGACGGCGGTGAGGTGGTCGCCGACGGCAGTGAGGCGGATGTCGGCGGACTTGCTGACGCGCTGCTGAAACAGGTGTGCAGTGTGCCGTAGATGGCTGTCGATCTGGCATGGGGTGACGTCCTCGATCCACACGGTCAGCGCGCGGCCGGTGTCGTCGGTGTACTCGGTTTCCCTGAGCGGCTTGTAGATGACCGGCCCATGTTCGGCGACGAAGGTGCGGGCCCGGTCGGGGTCGTTGGTGATGAGCGTGGGTGGCACGGAGAAGCCGCAGGCGGCAGCCGTGGCCAGTTGTGCCGGCTTGTACTCGGCGTCCCGGTTGCGCCATGGGTGGTTCAGGTAGCGCGCGCCGGGGAGAGCGGCGAGAATGCCGCCGAGCCCGTAGCGGGCTTCTTCGACGGCCCATCGGCCAGTCTGCTCGTCCATGGCGAGGTCGGCGGTGTAGGGGGTGGGCCGCCGCCAGTACACCGAGCGGACGTTCCCCAGGTCGACGCTCCGGGACGCGGTGGCGAGAATGCCACCGGTCCCGATGCCGGCGAAGGTGCCGGACAGGGTCACCTCGCGGGGGAAGTCGCCGGGGTCCAGGCGGACCACGGGCACGCGACGCTGGTTCAGTTCGATGATCACTTCGTCCGCAGTCGCGTCGTCCAGGCGCGTGACGACAAGGACGGGCGGCCCACCCACAGCCATCAGTCAGAGTCCCCGTTCTGGTCGCTGCCCTGGTCCGGGGTGCCGTCCAGGCTGGTCTTCGTGCTCGTCTCCTTCGACGTCTCCGACCGCTTGTGCTTGGCCTCCGCCGTCAGCGGTGCGCCGTCGGGGCCGACCCATGCGGGGACCTGCGTGTGCGGGTCGAGGACGGGCTGGGCGGCGGAGAGGACGGCCGCAGTCGGGTAGGGCCGCATGCGTCCGAGTCCCCAGGGCTTGACCTGATCCAGTGACGTCAAGGGCTGTTGCATGATTTTCCTCGTCTCTCAGGTGATCCGACAGTGGCAGCCGCTGCCCGGGACTTCCGGACGGCGAGAGGGGCTCAGCCGGGGCAGTTGGTGTGAACGAGCGTTGTGCCCCGGCCGGGGAGGTAGTTGGGCCATCCGCCCCAGGGGATAGGGCGGGCGGCCGTTGCAGTCCCCCTCGCATTTGAGGGACCGCTGCGCACACCGGCAGGGAGGACGCTCCGGTGTGACGAGAGCCGCTACGTGCGGCTCCTTGTCGGGAACGGAGTAGGTATTCGGGGCAGACTCCGTGTGGACTTCGTCGAAGACCATGGACACCACCAGCCCGAGCCCAACGGCGACGGCTCCCAGGAGCCCGGTGCCGGCGGTTACCCCGTCGGCTTGCGGCATGCGGTGGCGGCCGATCATTGGTTACCGACCTTGATCGCGATCTCAGCCCAGACCCGCTTACCCCAGGGAAGGAGATCGGTTCCCCAGCGGTCGGAGAGGGCGTCGATCAGGTGGAGGCCACGGCCGCCGATGGCGTCCGGACCAACGATGCGCAGTTCGGGCATGCGGCGGGACTTGTCGACCACGGCTACGCGGAGCCGGTCGGGGCGCGGCTGCTCGGCGATCACCCGGACGCTGTGAGAATGACCGTGGCGGAATGCATTGGTGACGATTTCGGAGATAAGGAGCGTGCCAGTCTCTGCGGCGTCCTGGTCCATGCCCCACTCCGCGCATGCCTCGCGGACTATCTGACGCGCCACCGGAACACTGGCGGCCTCGCTCGCGAGGGTGGCGCTCTGGCGCGGGTATTGCCCTGGACTCACTCGCTCGTTGGTCATGGTCGTCGTCACGCCTTGGTCTGGGCGGCTGGAGGGAGGCCCCGCCCGCGTGCCTCGGGGAGAAGCCTGCTGGCGGGGCGGCGCCGAGGTGCGTTCACGGGTGCGCCTCCCGGCGGCTGGCAGTCAGTCAACGCGTGGAGAAGGGGATGGGGAGACTCCAGAAGGTGACTCCAACGCGGAGTCAGCTCAGCGGCGTTGGGCTTACCATCGGTTCCCTTCGCTACCCGGGGGAGTTGCAGATGGACCGTCGGTTACCGGACCCGCGTGAGGTCGTCGCCGGTCTGCTCGGGGATGAACGCCTGCTCCATGCGTGCGCCGAGCGGGACATGGGGGCGGTGTTCCGGATGCTCAATGCGCGCGGTGTCAGTACGCGGCGCATCGCTGCCGCCGTCGACATCACGCAGGGGCGGCTTTACGACTACATGAACGGCAAGAGCCGGGTGGAGAAGCTGACCCTGTTCGAGCAGATCGCCGACGCCTTCCACATCCCCGGCCATCTGCTGGGGCTGGCTCGACGCTCGTGGGAACCCGCGCCGGCGACCGCCGAGCACGAGCGGACGGACCGGCCGCCGCCGGACGGTGACGACCTGGTGGCAATGGACCATTTCCGCAGCGCTGACCGGCAGACCGGCGGCGGCAGGTTGTACGGGGCTGTCATCCGGCACCTGTCGGACCGGGTGGCGCCCCGGCTGGTCGACATCGGCAGCGGTCCGCAGGTGTTCGCCGCCGCAGCCGCGCTGACCGAGATGGCGGGCTGGATGGCTCACGACTCCGGTCATGATGACCGCGCGGCCCAGCACTTCGCCCGCGCTCTCCCTCTGGCCCACACCTCTGGTGACCTCCCGTTGGCCGCGCACGTCGCTGCGAGCAGCAGCCACCTTGCCCTTGAGACCAGGGATGCGGCCAGGGCGGTCGGCTGGGCGCGGACCGGGCTCGAACTGGCCGCGCAGGGACCTCGGATTCCCGCGCTGACAGCGCGGCTGCACACCATGCAGGCGCGTGCGCTGGCGGTCGCGTCTCAGCGCACCCCGGCCGCCCACGCGCTGGAGGCCGCGCACCGCGACCTGGAGGCTTCGCCCGCTGCTGATCACCCGTGGCTGAGCCCGTTCGACACCGCCGCGCTGGCCAGCGAGTCAGCTCTGATCCTGCGTGACCTGGAGCAGTACGACGAGGCGCTGTCGCACGCCGAACAAGCTGTTGCGCTGCGCGAGGCGGGGCGGGCGCGGTCCCTGGCTCTCAGCCGGATCAGCCTGGTGGACATCCACGTGCGGCGGGGTGACCTGGACGCCGCAGTGAGCGTCGGCCACGACCTGCTCAGTACGAGCCCGACCCTCGGTTCGGTCCGGGTGGTGCGGCAGCTTGACGGGCTGCGCCGGCTGCTGGAGCCGCACCGGGGGTACCGGCCGGTCCGGGAGTACCTGGCGCGGTTCGATGATGCACGCCGCGCCAGAATGCTCCTGCTGGCCGATCTGATTCCGCCGTCCCCGGGAGGCACCACCGCATGAGGCCCACTGCACCCGATCCCGCCGACACCGACGCGTGGAATGCGTACCTCGCGGAGGGCAACGCCAAGCAGGCCCGCAAGCGCGTGGCGGCCGATGTGTTGCTGCGGGACCCGTCCGGCCGTGTGCTCCTGGTGAACCCCACCTACAAACCGGGATGGGACCTGCCCGGCGGGATGGCGGAGGCCAACGAGCCACCGGAGGACACGGCACGCCGTGAACTGATGGAGGAACTCGGCATACGCCTCACCCTGCTCGGGCTGCTGGTAGTGGACTGGGTGGCCCCTCACGGTCCCTGGGATGATCAGCTCGCGTTCATCTTCCACGGCGGCACCCTGGACGAGGAGCAGGCCGACCGGCTACGGCCACGAGACGACGAGCTGTCCGAAGCCGCCTTCGTCACGGCCGCCGAAGCCGCCGGTCGCCTCCGCGACCGCACCCGGCGCCGGTTCGAGCACGCTCTGCAGGCACTGGAGGCGGGACGGCCGCTGTACCTTCGCGACGGCGCGCCCCTCATATGACAATGCGTGTCACCCAGCTCTGACCCCCGAGGCATGGCTGCTTTCATGGCTACGTAGGTAGCCGCGCGATGCCGTTCGAACTGGTGCGGACCGAGACCCAGCGACGCCCGCCAATACGCGAAAGGGGCCAGCGCGAGGTGTGTCTTGCTGCTTCTCGTCCCACAGCAGGTCGCGCACCTCGCGCAGCCACGAAGCCCTGTGCACGTTGAGGCGCTCCGTGAGCGCCTGATCCGGTTTGCTACGTTCCAGCTTCCGACGGGCGGTGAGAGCCGGCAGTTCTGCACTCGGGTCGCTCACGGTGGCCTCGGCTTCGTCGGCCAGTTGCTCATCAGTCAACCCGAGCCCGTCTATGAGCGCTTGTACGGCGGTCAAGTCGACGGCATCGTGCTGGATCGACAGTTTCTGCCGAAGCTCCTCGGGCAGTTCCTCCCACTCGTAGCTGGTGTCCTGCCAGTGGACGGGCCGTCGGGGGTTGGACCGCCCGTCCACAGACGACATCCGCTCCGCAGCTCCCGTGACCTTGCCGACGTGGAGCCGCCTGTCGGAGCGCGTGCACACCCCGTGAACGCCGATGACGAGCGTGATGTTGCTGCTGCCATAGCGGTCCGGGAAGGGCGGGTTCTGCTCGTACAGCAGCGGGCAGCAGAAAGATCACTCATCCTCGCCCCCACGGCCAGCCGTGCTGCTCACGTTCGGACCCGAGTGTCAGTGCCCTCTACTACCCTTTCCCAGGTAGTCGAGATCACGTGATGCAGCAGGTCCGAGCAGGGCCATCACGGTCCCAGGGGAGTCGGTCACAGGGTGTATAGCGCGCAGCAGAGTCGCATTGAAAGCTTCATTTGGGGGATCGCGGACGATGTTCTGCGGGATGTGTACGTGCGCGGTAAGTACCGCGATGTGATCCTCCCCATGCTGGTACTCAGGCGCTTCGACGCGGTGCTGGAGAAGACCAAGGACGCCGTCCTGCAGACCCACCACGACCTCAAAGACATGGGGCTGCTCGACCCTGAGGAGCAGGACTTCCCTCTGCGGGAGACGGCAAGGGAGGCGTTCTACAACACATCCCCCTTCACCCTGCAGAAGCTCTCAAAGCGGACCACCGCCCAGCAGCTGCGCAGTGACTTTGAGGCGTACCTGGACGGCTTCTCGCCCAATGTCAAGGAGATCCTCGACAACTTCGAGTTCCGTAACCAGATCCCCAAACTGTCCCGTAATGACACCCTGGGGATGTTGATCAACAAGTTTCTTTCCCCGGAGATCAACCTCTCTCCCGAGCCGGTGCTCGATGCCTACGGCAGGGTACGTCTGCCCGGCCTCGACAACCACGCTATGGGAACGATCTTCGAGAACCTGGTTCGCCGGTTCAACGAGGAAAACAACGAGGAAGCCGGCGAGCACTGGACCCCGCGAGACGTGGTCAAGCTCATGACCCGGCTGATGTTCCTGCCCATCGCGCCCAAGATCAAGGGCGGCACCTACCTGCTCTACGACGGCGCGTGCGGCACAGGCGGCATGCTCACCGTCGCCGAGGAGACTCTGCGCGAGTTGTCCGCCGAGCACGGCGCGACGGGCATTGTCACCCGACTGTACGGCCAGGAGATCAACGCCGAGACCTATGCCATCTGCAAGGCCGACATGCTGTTGAAGGGAGACGGCGACGCCGCCGACAACATCAAGGGCGGCCCTGAGTACTCCACGCTCTCCAACGACGCCTTCCCCCGCCAGCGCTTCGACTTCATGCTCGCCAACCCGCCGTACGGCAAAAGCTGGAAGGCCGACCAGGAGCGACTGGGCGGCAAGGCGAACATCACCGACCCTCGGTTCAACGTCACCTTCAACGGCGAAACCGCACCCTCATCGCTCGTCACAAGCTCCAGTGACGGCCAAATGATGTTCCTCGCGAACATGATCTCCAAGATGAAGACCGATTCGCCCCTGGGCAGCCGCGTCGCGGAGATCCACAATGGCTCTTCCCTGTTCACCGGGGACGCGGGCAGCGGGGAGAGCAACATCCGACGGTGGATCATCGAGAATGACTGGCTCGAGGCGATCGTCGCCCTGCCGCTGAACATGTTCTACAACACCGGCATCGCCACCTACATCTGGGTGATCACCAACCGGAAGTCCGAAGCCCGCAAGGGCAAGGTCCAGCTGATCGACGCCACCGGGTGGTCCACCCCGCTGCGTAAGAACTTGGGCAGCAAGAACTGCGAGCTGTCCCCCGCGGACATCGAGCGCGTGACCCAGGCGTTCCAGGACTTCAAGGACACGGAACGGTCCAAGATCTTCCCGAACGAGGAGTTCGGCTACTGGAAGATCACGGTCGAGCGGCCACTGCGCCTCAGCAGCCAGTTCACCAAGGAACGCGTGGAGGCCCTGCGCTTCGCCTCGGGCGAGGTTGAGGCGAGGGAGCTGCTGTACGAGAAGTTCGGCGACGACCTCTTCACAGACTTTGCGAGCATCTCCAATCAGGTGCGCGAACAGCTGGAGCTGTGGGCGCGCACGGCTGGCTCAGACGAGGATGATGTGGATGCCGACGTGCCAGTCCTCAAGGACGCCGCACGCAAGAAACTGCTGAACGCGAAGACGTGGGAGCGAGACGGCCAGCTGGTCAACGTCGGCCTTGCCCTGCTCGCTGACATGGGCGACCAGATCTTCGACGACTACAACGAGTTCGACCGGCAGGTCGGCAAGGCAATGGGCCGACTCGGGCTCAAGCTCAGCACAGCCGACCGCAAGGTACTCCTGCGCGGAGTTAGCTGGCGCGACGAGTCCGCGAAGCCCGTGATCCTTAAGCGCCACAAGGCTGGCACGGCAGAGCGACCGCTGTACGGACTGTATGAAATCGAGAACACCGAGTCATCAAACCCTCAGACTTTGGTCGTCGAATACGAGCCCGACAGCGAGCTGCGCGACACGGAGCAGGTTCCGCTTCTAGAGCTCGGCGGAATCGAGGCATACGTCCGCCGCGAGGTACTACCGTACGCGGAAGACGCATGGATCAAGGAGGGCGCGACGAAAAAGGGATACGAGATCAGCTTCACGCGCCACTTCTACAAGTCGCCAACGCTCCGGAGCCTGGAGGAGATCCGAGCGGATATCATTGGACTTGAGAAGGAGACCGAGGGACTGCTCGGCGATCTGTTTGATGGGGAGTCTGAGTGAAGACGAAGCTCTCCCCGTACCCCCATTACTCGGATTCTCTTGAGCCTTGGGTTGGGCAGATCCCTGTACACTGGGGGACTTCTCGCGGGAAGAATCTGTTCACACTGATGTCGCGACCGGTCAGGCCTGATGACGAGGTCGTGACATGCTTCCGCGACGGAACCGTTACCCTGCGAAGAAACCGACGCACAACCGGATTTACGGAGTCCGTCAAGGAGATCGGATACCAGGGGGTCCGTAAGGGCGATCTCGTGATTCACGCCATGGATGCCTTTGCAGGCGCCGTTGGCGTATCCGACTCAGACGGAAAATCCACCCCGGTCTACGCTGTGTGTCAACCACGCATCGGAGCCAACGCCGAATATTACGCCCTACTCGTTCGACACATGGCGCTATCTGGATGGATCTCAGCGCTGGCCACGGGGATCCGCGAACGATCGACAGACTTTCGGTTCAGTCAGTTCGGGTCAAACATCCTTCCGGTTCCGCCTACCGACGAGCAGGATGCCATCGTCAAGTATGTCAAGCATGTCGCGCGCGAGGTTGGAGAGGTAGTACGCGTCAAGCAGCGATTGATCTCACTTCTCACCGAGCAGAAGAACACAGCCATCAATCGCTTGGTCACACATGGCGTAGAGGCCAACGTGCCAGTCAAGAAATCAGAAATCTTCGCCCTCCCCCAGATCCCGTCCCACTGGGGAAGTGTACGACTTAAGCATGTCACTTCGCGCATCGTCGACTGCCTACACGCTACACCAAAGTACGTTGCATCGGGCGGATTTCCGGTAATTCGCACTGCAGACATCGAGCCTGGCCGAACGCGCCACGAAAGGGCTTTTCGAGTGTCTCCGAGTGAATTTTCCCGATGGACATCACGGATGGAACCTCGCGCTGGCGACATTCTTTACTCGCGAGAAGGGGGACGTTTTGGAATTGCAGCGCCAGTGCCACCAGGCGTACGTCTGTGCATCGGACAGCGCATGGTTGCCTTCCGCATCAAGGACTGCTATTCCAGCGAGTACATGATGTGGCAGCTCAACTGTCGGCACGTCATCGACCAAGCCTCGGCGGATATGGTCGGCTCCGCATCACCTCGCGTAAATGTGGAGCAGATCAAGAATTATCAACTGGCCCTCCCTCCCCTGAGGGAACAGTACGAGATTGTTGAACGAATTAACGCAGAGCGCGCGAAGATCGACGCGGCGATTCAACGTGCCGAACGCGAGATCTCCCTCCTGCGCGAGTACCAGACCCGCCTGACCGCTGACGTGGTCACCGGGAAGCTCGACGTCCGTGCCGCCGCAGCCGCGCTGCCCGACGTGGACCCGCACGATCCTGGCCTGACGGCGGCGTACGACGCCGACGAGGACGGGCTGAACGCTGACCTGGACGGTGACGACCTGCCCGAGGAGTCGATGTGAGCGGCAAAGGAACCTTGTACGGCGGCACGGATATGAGCGAGGCTGCCCTCGAACGTGACATTGTCGCCGACATGACTTCGACGGCGGGAGGCTGGATCGAGGGGTCTCCCAAGGCGTACGACCGCGGCCGGGCCATCGACACGGAGCAGCTCCAGGCGTTTTTGCAGAAGACACAGCCGCAGGTTGCCGCAGCCTTCGAACTCGACAACCCGAGGTCCGAGACGCGTGCCCTGTTCCTTAATCGCGTCCAGGGACACATCACCAAGCATGGTGTCGTGGATCTCCTGCGTAAGGGAATGAGTCACTCCACCAGCGCTGGCTCCTTCGAAGTCGTGCTTTACGGGGCGACTCCCTCCCCGGGCAACGCCGTGGCCGAGCAACGGCATCGCGCGAACCGCTGGAGCGTGACCCGCCAGCTGCGCTACAGCCGGGACGAGACCCAGCGAGCCCTGGACCTGGCCATCTTCGTCAATGGACTGCCACTGGCGACGTTCGAGCTGAAGAACCACCAGACCAAGCAGACCGTCGAAGATGCTGTCGAGCAGTACAGAAACACCCGCGACCATCGAAACGAGCCGCTCTTCCACGACGGCCGTTGCCTGGCGCATTTTGCGGTCGACGAGCACTCGGTGCGGTTCTGCACCCGGCTGGCCGGTAAGAAGTCCTGGTTCCTTCCCTTCGACAAGGGCTGGAACGGCGGCGCCGGCAACCCGCCCAACCCGGAGGGCTACAAGACCGCCTACCTCTGGCAGGACATTCTGTCTCCCGCGAGCCTCGCCGATATCATCGAGCACTACGCCGCCCGGCTCGTCGAGAAGGATCCCAAGACCAAGAGGGAGAAGCGGCGGCAGATCTTCCCGCGCTACCACCAGCTCGATGTCGTTCGCCGCCTTCTCGCGGACAGCGAGGAGAACGGCGCAGGTCAGCGCTATCTGATTCAGCACTCGGCCGGCAGCGGCAAGTCCAATTCCATCGCCTGGCTGGCGCACCAGCTGGTCGGGCTCGGCACCGACGACTCGCCTGCCTTCGATGCGGTGATCGTGGTAACCGACCGGATCAACCTGGACAGGCAGATCGAACGCACTGTCAAGGCATTCACGCAGGTCCGCTCTCTGGTCAAGCATGCCGACAAATCGAAGGATTTGCGCGAAGCCCTGGCCAACGGAACGAAGATCATCATCTCCACGGTCCAGAAATTCCCGGTGATCCTGCAGGACATCGGCGACACACACCGCGACCGGAAGTTCGCGATCATTATCGACGAGGCGCACTCCGGGCAGGGTGGCAAGACCACACATGCAATGAGCGGCGCGCTCGGGGCTGCGGCCGAGGAGGCCGAGGAGGAGACGACCGAGGACAAGATCAATAAGATCATCGACAGCCAGAAGCTCCTCCCCAATGCCAGCTACTACGCGTTCACGGCTACCCCCAAGCCCAGGACGCTCGGATACTTCGGCCGTGAGGGCACGGACGGACTCAAACACCCCTTCCACGTCTACACGATGCAGCAGGCGATCGAAGAGGGCTTCATCCTGGATGTGCTGAAGAACTACACGACGGTAGAGAGCTACTACAAGCTCGTCAAGTCGGTCGAGGACGACCCTGAATTCGACGCCAAGAAGGCCGCGAAGAAGCTTCGCCGCTATGTGGAAGGGCACAGCCACGCGATTGAGACGAAGGCGTCGATCATGGTCGACCACCTACTGGACAATGTGATCCGGCCTAGGAAGATCGGCGGCAAAGCCCGGGCCATGGTAGTGGCCGACGGCGTCCCGCGAGCCCTGGCCTACTATTCCGCGATCAACGCGTACCTGAAGAAGCTGGGCAGCCCCTACCGGGCAATTGTCGCGTTCTCCGGCGAGCACGAGTACGGCGGCCAGAACGTCACTGAGGCAAGCCTCAACGGCTTCCCAAGCAACGCGATTGAGACGACGTTCCGCGAGGACCCCTACCGCATTCTGGTCTGCGCGGACAAGTTCCAGACGGGCTACGACGAACCGCTTCTGCACACCATGTACGTCGACAAGCCCCTGTCCGGCGTGCGTGCCGTGCAGACCCTCTCTCGACTCAACCGCGCCCACCCGGAGAAGCACGACGTCGCGGTCCTCGACTTCTACAACAAGGCCGACGGGATCCAGCAGTCCTTCGCGAAGTGGTACCGCACCACCACGCTCGCGGACGCTGTCGACCCGAACACGCTTCACGACCTGCGCGCGGTCCTCGATGGAGCCGGCGTCTACGACCGCGAGGACATCGGCCAGTTCGTCGAGATGTTCCTCGCCAAGGAGCCTCGCTCACGTCTGGAGGCCTTCCTCGACCAGCTTGTTGTCAGCTACCAGGAACTCGACAGTGAGGAGCAGCAGGTCGAGTTCAAGGGCACGGCCAAGACGTTCGTCCGCACCTACGACTACCTGGCTGGCATCCTCCCCTACCGCAACCCCGAGTGGCTGAAGCTGTCGATCTTGCTGACCTTCCTCATCCCCAAGCTTCCGGCCCCGATCGAGGAGGACCTGTCCCGCGGCATCCTGGAAACGGTTGACCTCGACAGCTACCGGGCCGAGCAACAGGCAGCGATCAGCATCACCCTTGGGGAGGAGGACGCCGAGCTGACGACCATCGCCCCCACCGCCATAGGCCACCGGGGCGAGCCGGAGCTGAAGCCCGCCTCGATCATCCTGGAAGAGTTCAACCAGCTCTTCGGCAACATCCCTTGGACCGATAAAGACCGGATACGGCACCTGATCGCCGTGGAGATCCCAGCCAAAGTCCGGGAGGACAAGGACTACGTCAACGCCCAGCGGTACAACGACGAGCAGAACGCCCGGGTGGAAAGCGACGCCGCCGTGCAGAGGGCGATCGCAACCTTCCTGAAGTCCGACACCGAGCTGTACCGCCAGTTCGCCGGCAATCCCGCGTTCAAGCGGTGGCTGACGGAGACGGTGTTTCGGGAGACGTACGATCCTACTGCTGCCGAAAGTAGCGTTCCCTCCGAATATGGTGGCGACTCGGAGAGCTGAGTGAAGACCTATTGGGTGGGGAGAGATCACCGCGGTGGATAAAGAAACCTAAGGCCCTTGGTTCCACCCGAACTGAGTTGACTCGCATCGAGGAATCTGCACGCATCCCGCTCATGGGCAGCCACAGCATGCACTGGGGGCCCTGATCAGGTAGTTCCCCCTGGTCCAGCCCCCAACGGCAGACGAGTCGAGCTGGCGCGCACCTGGATCTGCGGCTTATGGATGCGCAACTACGACGGCTTCTGACCAAGGTGGAGATTGAACCCTCAGTGGCCTCGCTGCCACATGAACTGGCGGTCTTACTCGCCACTTCCCCCAGCAACGGTCATTCCCTTCGACGCACCCACGCAGAACCGTGGCGGCATCCAAGCGTGGCTTGACGCGCAGAAGACGATCGATCCACCGCCGCGCCGGATCGCCCCACACCCCGGAAGCACCGAGTAATAGCTACGAGAAGTGAGTCGGCCCCCGCCGACGCCAACCCACGAGGCGCGGCTACTTTCATGGCTACGTACGTAGCCGTGCGATCCGGTTTGAACGGGTGCGAACCGGGGTCCAGCAAGGCCCGCCCACACGCGAGAAACAGGGGCCTGACCTGCGTTTTCGCTGGCTAGAAGCCCTAGGCGGCAGACGAGTCGGGCTGTACGCCGGGTTCTGTTCCCCGGTTCCCTCGCGGGAGCCGGGGCGACGGCCATCCATCTAGGGCCGGCGTTGCCGCCGGCCTCGTGCGGTCTACCCGCGGACTCGGGCGGGCAGCCCTCGAACGTCCGCGCAGGAGCACCGAGGCGCTCCCTCTTGACCTTGCTCCGGGTGGGGTTTACCTAGCTGCCTGAGTCACCCCAGGCACTGGTGGTCTCTTACACCACCGTTTCACCCTTACCGAGGGCCGGAGCCCTTGGCGGTTTGCTTTCTGTGGCACTGTCCCGCGGGTCACCCCGGGTGGCCGTTAGCCACCACCCTGCCCTGTGGAGCCCGGACGTTCCTCGGGGAGCTCCCCGTCAGGGGGACTCCACGCGGCCGTCCGCCCGGCTCGTCTGCCGTGTCGACCATGGTACCCGGCGGATCTCCCGTTTCGGCGCCGCGGCCGTGGCCAGCACCGAGCCCGCGAGGATCAGGGTGAAGGCGACGCCGATGCCGAGGGTCAGTTCCTCGTCCAGGAAGAGGGCGCCCGCGGCGACGGCGACCGCCGGGTTGACGTAGGTGATGACGCCGGCCCGGGTCGGGCCGATCTCCTTGATCAGCTCCAGGAAGGCCACGAACGCGATCGCGGTGCAGACGATGCCGAGGCCCGCGAGGGCGGCCAGGACCTCGGCCGAGGGCATGGTGGCGGGCCGGGTCAGGTAAGCGGCCGGGGCGTAGACGACGGCGGCGAGCGTGAGGCAGGGGGTGATCAGTTGGAGGGTCGGGACGTCCTTGAGATGCCGGGCGGCTATCAGCGGGGCGGTGGCATAGCCGACGACCGTCACCAGCACCTCGGCCAGGGAGCGGGCATCGCCGCCGGTGAGGTGCGGCAGGGTGAGGACGGTGACGCCCGCGAGGCCGAGGGCGAGGCCCGTGATCCGGCGGGCGCCCACGCGTTCCTGCGCGCCGAAGAAGCGGGCCAGGAGTACGGCGACGATCGGCACGCCCGCGATGAGGAGTCCGGCGGTGGAACTGGACAGATGGCGTTCGGCGTCGGTCAGGGTCCACCAGGGGCCGATGATCTCGATGACGGCGAAGGCCAGCATCGGCTTCCAGTGGGCCCGGAGGGTACGGCCGAGGCCGCCCTGGCGCAGGGCGAAGGGGAGCAGGAGCGCGGCGCCGAGCGCGCAGCGCGTGAACACCACCATGGACGGGGACACGGCGTCCACCGCCACCTTGATCATCAGGTAGGGGACGCCCCAGACCACTCCCATCAGGGAGAACAGGAACCAGCCGCGTGCAGTCATACGGCGAGTTTCGGTCCCCTCACCCCGCCGCGTCTTGAACGCTGTTGCGGTACGCCGCCGGGGTCACGCCCAGCACGCGGCGGAACCAGCGGGTGAGGTGGGCCTGGTCGGCGAAGCCGACGAGTGCCGCGACCTCGGCGGGGCGCAGGCCGGTTTCCAGCAGGCCGCGGGCCTTGGTCACGCGGTGCTGGGCGAGCCAGGCGTAGGGCGGTATGCCGATCGTCGTACGGAAGGCGCGCAGCAGTTGGTAGCGGGAGAGGCCCAGGTCGGTGGCGAGGTCGGCCAGGGACGGGGGTGCCAGCAGTTCGTCGGCGAGGCGGTCGCGTACGGTCCTGGCGATGTGGCCGGCGCCGGGCACCGTGTCCTCGCTCGCGCGGGCGGTGGAGTGCCGGCGGGCCAGGGCCGTGAGCAGCCAGGGCAGCCGGGACTCGGCCTCCAGGGGGTCGGGGCAGGCGCTGATGTCGGTGTGGGCGGCGCGCAGGGCGGTGGCCAGTTCGGGGTCGTGCAGGACGGGGTCGCGGAAGTGCGGGGTGCCGCCGAGCGTGCCGTCGGTGAGGAGGGACGGCTCGGCGTACAGGGCCTGGTAGGCGTAGCCGTCGCGGGCGGCCGGACCGCCGGTGTGCATCTCGCCCGGTTCCAGGACGACGATCGAGCCGGGGTAGGAGCGGATCAGCCCGCCGCGGTACGCGATGGCCTCCGACCCGCCGACGGTGACTCCGACGGTCAGTTCGTCGTGCGCGTGCGGAGCGTAGACGTGCCGGTCGAAGTGGGCGGTGAGGAGATCCACCGGCGGCCCGCCCCGCCCCAGCCGCGCCCTGGCCCAGCGGGCCTGTTCCCGTGTCCGCCCCTGTGTGCTCATCTCGTACCCCCGGCTCACAGGGGATCAGAGGAAGTCGGTGGTGTCCAGGTCGAAGGAGAAGGGGTGTGGGAGGGGGAGCGGTCTGCCGAAGGCGGCCGTGCTGAGTCGGAGGTAGTCGTCCTTCTCCGGTTCGGTGAACAGGGTTGTCGAGGATCTGTCGCGGTCGACGAGCAGGTAGAAGGGGATACCGCCACGGGCGTAGCAACGGCGTTTGACCACGCGATCGATCTCCGGCCTGGTGAAAGTCACCTCCAGCACCATGGTGACTCCCTCGCTGGGCATCCAGGGGGGTGCGCCCCGGAAGAGCCGTGGTGCGCGGGCGACGATCGTTCCGTCCGGGATCACGTGGTCCTGGGGAAGGCCGGCCCCATTCCTCAGTTTCAGGCCCTTGTTGCCTGAGAACTGGAGGTCGAATTCGGAGCGCCGGTACAGCTGATTCACGATCCTGCTGATGCAGTGCTCATGGTGACCGTCCGGCAGCGAGGTGAGGATGAACTCGCCCTCGACCAGCTCCGCACGAAAGCCCTCCGGAGTGTCCAATTCGACGAACCAGTCCAGCAGCAACTGCTGCGTGTACGGATCCTGCGCCATGGCGTTGCTGCTCCCCTTCCGCTATCACCGACCAGACTGCGACACCGGCGCGGGCCCGCCCGCAGGAACGAGAACCGTTCCCTCGATCGTGGTCCCTTGACCTTGCCGCAACGTCAACGTCTCTACTGGTCCCATGCGGATCGGAGAACTCGCCGGCGTCGTCGGTGTCACCACGCGGGCCGTGCGGCATTACCACCATCAGGGGCTGTTGCCGGAGCCGGAGCGGCGGGCGAACGGGTATCGGGAGTACGGGCTGCGGCACGCTGTCGTGCTGGCGCGGATCCGGCGGCTGACCGAGTTGGGGCTGGGGCTCGCGGAGGTGCGGGACGTGCTGGCGGACGACGCGGCCAAGGACCTCGTCGAGGTGCTGACCGAGCTGGACGAGGATCTGGCGCGGCAGGAGGAGGCCATCCGGGAGCGGCGGGGGTGGTTGCGGGCGTTGCTGGAGGCGGAGGGCGGGCTGCCGGCCGAGGGGCCGGTGTCGCCCGAGTTGGCCGCACTGTTCGCGGGGACCGCTGATTTGTCGGATTCGCCGATGGCGGCCAAGGACCGCGAGGTCATCGCCTTCCTGGAGACGGCCATGCCGCCCGAGGCGCGGCAGCGGCTGGTGTCGTCGGTGGGTGAGGTGCTCGGCCGGCCCGGAGCCGTGGCGCGGGCCGGCCAGGCGTACGCCCTGCTCGACGCGCTCGCCGACGCGGAGCCGGACGATCCGCGCGTCGACGGGGCCGCCCGGGCCCTCGCCGACTGCATTCCGCCGGAGTCGTTCCCGGAGATCGGGGACCTCGGCCACGACGACAGTGTGCTGCGCGCCTTCTACGAGGACCTGGCTCCGGCTCAGGCGGAGGCGCTCCGCCGGACGCTGCGCCTCCTCGGCGAGGAGCGGCGATGAGGACCGCGCGGCTGCTCGTGCGGCACGAGATGCGGCTGTTCGCGAGTCTCGTGCTGTGGGTGGTGCGGCGCACGCACGGGGCGCACGGCGGACAGGTCTTCGGGTACGCGCGCGGGCAGGGCGCGATGATGTCCGGGCTCGGGTTCGTGTGTCTCGTCGAGACCCTCGCGATGTCCGTGCTGCTGCGCGACTGGCCGACGGCGCACGCCGTGTTTCTCTTCCTGGACGTGTACGGCATCGTGTTCGTCGTCGCGCTGCACGCCTCGTCCGTCGTACGGCCGCACGTGCTGGATCCGGACGACGGCTCGCTGCGGATCCGCCGTTACGTGCATGTCGACCTGCGGGTGCCGCTGGAGCGGATCGCCTCGGTCCGGCGCGAGCTGCGGATGACCCATGAGCGGGCCGACGGCCAGCTCGACGTCGAGGTGGGGGCCCGGACCACCGTCACGCTGGAACTGACCGAACCGGTCACGCACGTCACCTTCTTCGGGCGTCGCAGGCAGGTACGGATCGTCCGCTTCCACGCCGACGACGCCGACGGCCTGGTCCGCGCTCTCGGCGGCGCCCTCGGCCGGGCCCGCCTCTGAGCTCCCCGTACGCTGTCGGCGGAGTTCGATCGAAGGAGTACCCGTGCTTGTCCTGCTGCCGCCGTCCGAAGGCAAGGCCCCCTCCGGCCGCGGTGCCCCGCTGAAGCCCGAGTCGCTGTCGCTGCCGGGGCTGGCCGCCGCCCGGGAGGCCGTCCTGACCGAGCTGGTCGAGCTGTGCGCCGGCGACGAGGAGAAGGCGCGCGAGGTGCTGGGACTGAGCGAGGGGCTGCGGGGCGAGGTCGCGAAGAACGCGGAGCTGCGCACGGCGGGGGCCCGGCCGGCCGGGGAGATCTACACCGGTGTGCTGTACGACGCCCTCGGCCTGTCATCGCTGGACGCCGCCGCCAAGCGGCGTGCCGCGCGGTCGCTGCTGGTCTTCTCCGGGCTGTGGGGAGCGGTCCGGGTGACGGACCGGATTCCGTCCTACCGGTGCTCGATGGGGGTGAAGCTGCCGGGTCTCGGTGCGCTGGGCGCGCACTGGCGTACGCCGATGGCGTCGGTGCTTCCCGAGGCGGCCGGGGACGGGCTGGTGCTGGATCTGCGGTCCGCCGCGTACGCCGCCGCGTGGAAGCCGAAGTGTGAGGTCGCCGGGCGGACGGCGGCCGTGCGGGTGCTGCACGCGCCGACGCGGAAGGTCGTCAGCCACTTCAACAAGGCGACGAAGGGGCGGATCGTGCGCAGCCTGCTCACCGCCGGGGCCGTTCCGAAGGGTCCGGCCGAGCTGGTGGAGGTGCTGCGGGAGCTCGGGTACGTCGTGGAGGCGCAGGCTCCGGCGAAGTCGGGGCAGAGCTGGTCGCTCGACGTGCTGGTGGACGAGATCCACTGACAGGCGTTGCAGTGCGCGCAACGGCCTTTGCGCGCCCTGCATGCCGACGGCAGGATGACGCCATGGTCTCCCCTGCCCCGCCCGCCTCCGTGCTGGACCTCGCGCCCGTCGTCCCCGTCGTCGTCATCGAGGATGCCGGTGATGCCGTACCGCTGGCACGGGCGCTGGTCGCCGGCGGGCTGCCGGCGATCGAGGTGACGTTGCGGACGCCGGCGGCGCTGGAGGCGATCCGCCAGATCGCCGGGCAGGTGCCGGAGGCGGTGGTCGGAGCCGGGACGGTGATCAGCGCCGCGCAGGTCGCGGACACGGTGGCCGCGGGCGCCCGCTTCCTGGTCAGTCCCGGCTGGACGGACGTGCTGCTGGAGGCGATGCGAGGCTCCGGTGTGCCGTTCCTGCCGGGGGTGTCGACCACCTCGGAGGTCGTGGCGCTGCTGGAGCGCGGGGTGCGGGAGATGAAGTTCTTCCCGGCCGAGGCCGCGGGCGGTACGGCGTATCTGAAGTCGCTGGCGGGGCCGCTCCCCCAGGCCCGGTTCTGCCCCACGGGCGGGATCGGCCCGGGTTCCGCCCCGGAGTATCTGGCGCTGCCCAACGTCGCCTGCGTGGGCGGGAGCTGGATGCTGCCGCGGGACGCGGTCGCCGCGCGCGACTGGGGCCGGGTCGAGGCGCTGGCCCGCGAGGCGGCGGCGCTCAGCGCAGGTGGGACGTGTCGTTGAGGAGCCGGACGCTGGCGTTGCCGTCCGCGTAGTACGCGACGACCGACAGGGACGCGGCCGACAGTTCCATCCGGAACAGCGACTCCGGCGGGGCGCCGAGGGCGAGCCGGACGAGCGTCTTGATCGGGGTCACGTGCGTGACGAGCAGGACCGTGCGGCCCGCGTACGCCGCGACCAGCTTGTCGCGGGTGGCGGCGATCCGGGTGGCGGTCGCCGCGAAGCTCTCACCGCCGCCGGTGGGTTCGGCGTCCGGGGAGGCCAGCCAGGCGTTCAGGTCGTCGGGGTGGCGCTCGCGCACCTCGGCGAAGGTGAGGCCCTCCCAGGCACCGAAGTCCGTCTCGCGCAGCCCGTCGTCGACGCTGACGTCCAGGCCGAGCCGGGCGGCGACGATACCGGCGGTCTCCCGGGTGCGGGCCAGCGGCGACGACACGATCGCCTGGATCGTGCCCCGCCGGGCGAGCAGGGCCGCGGCCCGCTCGGCCTGCTCCCGACCGGCGTCGGAGAGAGTGGGATCGGAGCCCCCACTGCCGGAGAACCGCTTCTGCGGCGTCAACGGCGTCTCCCCGTGCCGCAACAGCACGAAGGTGGCGGGTGCACCCATGTCGGCGGGGGCCCACCCGGGCGTGGCGACGGCCTTGGCGGCACGGGTGTCGGCACCGGCCTTGGCCACGCTGACGCCCGCACCCGACTCGGCGACACGAGCAGGGGCATCCACCCCGGCCACACCAGCACCCGCACCCGGCTCGGCGACACGAGCAGGGGCATCCACCCCGGCCACACCAGCACCCGCACCCGGCTCGGCGACACGAGCAGGGGCATCCACCCCGGCCGCGCCGGCACCCGCGCCCGACTCGGCGACACGAGCAGGGGCATCCGCCCCGGCCGCGCTGGCACCCGCTCCCGGCTCGGCGGCACGAGCACGAGCACGAGCAGCGTCCGCCCCGGCCGCACGGCCGCCGGCCTCCGCGCTGCCGGCGCGCACATCGGCGTCCGCCTTGGTGGCGGCACGGGTGTCGGCACCGGCCTTGGCCACGCTGACGTCGGTGTCGGGCTGCTCCGTCGCTCCCGTCGTCCCGGCCGCGGAAGGCGGCTCGGGAGAAGAAGGCCCGGCTTCCCGTGCCCGGCCGGTCGCCAGGGCTTCACGGGCCCTCGCGGCGCCTGCCGCGGCGTCACCCGGCGGGCCCTGCGGTTCCTGCGGCGCGACAGTCGCGGCGGGCGTGTCGAGATCCGCCGTGGACGTCGAGGCCGACCACTGCTGCCCCCTGGCCCCGGCGTCCATCGCCTCGTTGGCCAGCCGGTCCGCGTGCTTGTTGCGCTCGCGTGGAATCCACTCGTACGTCACGCGCCCGGGCGGGAAGATCCGGGCCGCGTCCGCCGCCAGGGGCTTCATGTCGGGGTGCTTGATCTTCCAGCGGCCCGACATCTGCTCGATCACGAGCTTGGAGTCCATCCGGACGTGGACCGTCGCGGCCGGGTCCAGTTCGTGGGCGGCGCGCAGGCCGGCGAGCAGGCCGCGGTACTCGGCGACGTTGTTCGTGGCGACGCCGAGGTACTCGGCGGCCTCCCGCAGCGTCTCACCCGTCGCCGCGTCGCTCACCACGGCCCCGTAGCCCGCGGGCCCCGGGTTGCCCCGCGACCCGCCGTCGGCCTCGACGATGAACTCCCGCACCGGACAGGCTCCCCGCGGCCTAGATACCGGACTCGGACGTGCGCACCAGGATGCGGCGGCAGTTCTCGCAGCGGATCACCGTGTCGGGCGCCGCGCTGCGGATCTCGCTCAGCTCCGTGATGGCGAGCTCCTGCCGACAGCCCTGGCAGCTGCGCGCGTACAGCTTCGCCGCGCCGATGCCGCCCTGCTGCTCGCGCAGCTTGTCGTAGAGCTTCAGCAGATCGGCGGGGATCGAACCGGCGATGACCTCGCGCTCCTTGGTGACCGTGGCGATCTCGCCGTCGATCTCCTCGAAGGCCGCGTCACGGCGTGCGGTCGCGTCGTCGATCTTGGACTGGACGGAGGAGACCCGCTCGGTCAGCTCGGCGACCCGCTGCTGCGCGGACTCCCGGCGCTCCATGACCTCCAGCACCACGTCCTCCAGATCGCCCTGCCGCTTGGCGAGCGAGGCGATCTCGCGCTGGAGGTTCTCCAGGTCCTTGGGGGAGCTGATGGCACCGGAGTCCAGGCGCTGCTGGTCGCGGGCGGCACGCTGGCGCACCTGGTCCACGTCCTGCTCGGCCTTGGTCTGCTCGCGGGAGCAGTCGCTCTCCTCGGTCTGCGCGGCCACGAGCAGGTCGCGCAGCTGGGTCTGGTCCTTGGTCAGCGACTCGATCTCGGCGTGCTCGGGCAGCGACCTCCGCCGGTGGGCCAGTTGCTGGAGGCGGACGTCGAGGTCCTGGAGGTCGAGGAGTCGGATCTGGTCGGCGGGCGCGGCGTTCAGTTCGGGGCTCCCAGGGGGTCAGAAGTGGTTGAGGCCGCGTGGGCGGTCCAGGGGTCGGTGACCGTCTTCGAGACGTGGACGCGCAGGTCCCATCCGTGGCGGTCGGAGATTTCGTCGAGCTGGCTCGCGGCCAGCTCGCACCAGGGCCACTCGGTGGCCCAGTGCGCCGCGTCGAGCAGCGCGAGGGGGCTGTGGGCGCGGGCCTCGGAGACGGGGTGGTGGCGCAGGTCCGCCGTGAGGAAGGCGTCGACGCCCGCCGCGCGTACGTGGTCGAAGAGGCTGTCGCCGGAGCCGCCGCTGACGGCGACCGTGCGGACGAGCGCCTCGGGGTCGCCGGCGACCCGGATGCCCTGCGCGGTGGCGGGCAGCCGCTCGGCGGCGCGGGCGGCGAACTCGCGGACGGTCAGCGGGTGGTCCAGGGCGCAGACGCGGCCGAGGCCGCGGCGGCCCTCGGGGTCGCCGGGGTCCGGTACGAGCGGCC
>NZ_MUKA01000025.1 GCF_002150735.1 Streptomyces africanus | reverse complement strand
GTGCCGGGCCGGGGGCGGGCGGAGGCGGGCAGGGTGCGGACGGTGTAGCTGCCGTCGCCGCGTCCCCGCCACTCCACGGCGGGCGCGTCGGGCGTGCGGGCGGAGCGGCTCAGGACGTGGATCTCGTCCGCCACCAGGAAGCAGGAGAGCAGACCGATGCCGAACTGGCCGATGAAGTCCGCGCGTTGCTCGGCGACCTGCTCGGCGCGCTTGCTGCTGCGGCCGATCGTGGCGAGGAAGGTGTGGACGTCGGCCTCGGTGAGACCGACACCGTCGTCCTCGACGCGGACCACCGAACCGTCTGCGTACAGGCGGATGCCGAGGGCGCCGGCGGATGCGGACGGTTCCAGGCCGTGCCGGGCGGTCAGCGCGTCCACCGCGTTCTGCATCAGTTCGCGCAGGTAGACGCGGGGACTGGAGTAGAGGTGATGGGAGAGGAGGTCGACGAGGCCGCGCAGATCCACCTGGAAGGTGCGGTCGGCGCCGGACGGGTTCGTGGCGGTGTGGGGCAGAGTCATCGGGCAGTCCGGAAGGGGAGGGAGGGCGAGTGGGATCGGGGCCGGCGTGCGCTCAGGCGTGACGGTGGTGGCGGGCGAACTGCTTCTCGGGCTCCGCGAAATAGGTCCAGGGCCAGCTGGTGTAGGCGCCGTCGAGCGTCTGGAAGACCCGCCGGACCGTATGGCGCTCACCGGCCAGCGACAGGGCCATGGCGAACATGTTGAAGTCGTGCTGCCAGCCCGGGCGATAGGCGTAGGCGGGGTGGAGGATGCTGTGGTCGGCCGCCTCCCGCAACTGCGCCTGGATCTCGGAGGTGTGGAGGTAGTCCCCGCGCTCCGACTCGACCCACTCCTCGATGTAGGCCATGGCGATCACGCAGCCGAGGCGGTGCCCCTGCGGAGCGCGGGCGACCGCCTCCTGGGCGAACGCCAGGGCCTGGCCCGGCTTGCCGCCCCAGCGGGGCTGCAACTGCGACACCCACTCCAGGTGGGTCTCCAGGTCCAGCGGGTCGCGGCGCAGGGCGGCGTCGAGCCGGGTCTCGTTGACGGCGCGGCCCAGCGACATGCCCCGGCCGGAGGTGAGGAGACGGCGCCACGGAGTGACCCACTCCGGCCGCAGCTCGGCGGCCTCCAGCAGCTGCTCCTCGGCGATGTCGAGCCGCTCGTGGAAGACCCGCCACTGCTCCTGCGTGACGTTCACGGCACGCTCGGCGGTGCGCGCCTCCCAGCCCCAGATGATGTGGCGCGCCCCGGATATCAGCAGGGCCGCCGCCCGGTGCTCCTTGTCCTCCTCGACGGCCCGGCCGATCCAGTCCTGCACACCGTCCACGTCGGCCAGCTCGCCGAGGACCTGGTGGTCGCGGCCGAGGTCGAAGGGAGCCAGCGCCGCCCTGACCGCCGCCCAGTCACCCGCCTCGGCCGCCTCCACCAGCGCGAGCACCCGCGTGTCGCCGAGCGCGCGCAGTGTGTACATCCCGTTCTTCTGCCTGCGCGGGACGGGGAGGGCATGCGGATCCGCCGCCGGTCTCTCCGCACCTCTGCCGAACAACCTGCCGAACATGCCGCGCCCTCCCCTGGTCCCACGTGATCGTCCGGTGCAGCATATGCGGCCTCACCGACACCGCTTCCACAGGGTTTTCACCGGGGTTTCACGGGGCTCGTCCGGGGTCCGGCACGGCCTGGGTGACCCGCCACAGCCGTCACGGCGCGTGCTGCGCCCGCTGGACGATCGAGCCCGGGCTTCGCGACGAGGCCGGCAGTCGGCCGGCCGACGTACGCCGTGCTCGTGCCCACGCCGACCGGCCGATCGTGTCAGCCGGCGAGATCGGCCTTGCCGAACAGGCCGGCGTAGCCGGAGGGAAGCTGACTGAGGACCTGGTTCAGCTCGCCGCCGCTGACCGCCTCGGCCAGAGTGGTCAGGACGGCACTGGCGTCCCACTCGGCGGTGCGCGGCCGGGCGCCGATGCGCTCGGCGACCCTGCGGCAGAACTCCTCGATCCCGAAGTTCTCGGCCCGCTGCGGCTTGGCGGCCGCGAGTGTCTGCCCGAGCGGTCCGGGCAGCTGGGAGGCGAGGTCATCGACCTCACCGGGGCTGATCCTCCGGGCCAGCACGCTCAACACGGCCTCGGTGACCTTCGCGGCCTCGTCCTGGCTGCCGTATTCGCCGAGCTCGCGTACGCGGGCCACGTACTCGTGGTGCTGCATCGTTCGTCACCTCCGCTTGCTGGAGCGTCGACGGCATCGGTGCGATGCCCTCTTCCCCGGTACCCACGTCTGCGACGGATGCGCGGCCACCGCCGGCAACGCCGCGTATCAGCTGCGCGCGATGGGGAAGGGCGGCGCACCACCTGCGGTGGAAGGGCGTACTCCCCGGTCGCCCCCGTGCGCGCTCCTCGCCGGCGGAGCCGGCCCCGCGACCTCCACATGGGCCGGGCGCAGCAGGTTCTCGCCCAGGCGATAGCCCGGCCGCAGGACCGCCGAGCAGACCAGGCGGTCGCTGCCGGGGGAGGTGTGGTGCGCCACGGCGTCGTGACAGGCCGGATCGAACGGATCACCCACCTCGCCGAACGACGTGACACCCAGGGAGCCGAGCTGCTCCTTCAGGCTGTCGGCGATGTCCTCCAGGCCCGGCGTGAGCGGCTCGTGCGCGCACGCCCGGTCCACGGCGTCCAGCACGGGCAGCAGCGCCCGGAGCACGTTGGCCACCGCGATCTCACGCACGGCCAGGCGGTCCCGCCGGACCCGCTTGCGGTAGTTGTCGTACTCGGCCTTCACTCGCTGAAGGTCGGCGGTCCGCTCCTCCACCAGGCGCCGCAGCTCCGCCAGCTCGGGGTTCTGCGGCCCGCTCCCGGTCATCGTCAGCCAGCCTCCGGCTTGTCGTCGTCGACGATCTCCGCGTCCACCACGTCGTCCTCGGACGAGCCGCCGGCCGCCTCCTCGCCCGCGGTCGCCCCGGTCTCCTTCGTGGCCTGCCGCTGGGCGTCGTCGAAGTACGCCGGGACGGTGACGACCGCGTCGGTGACGTCCTCGCCGAGGTAGGACTCCGCGTCCCGCTTCAGCTTCTGCAGCACCCGCGCGGAGATCTCCTGCGCGGTGTACCGCTTGCCGTCGATGTCACCGTCGCGGGGGAACCGCCAGGAGTGGTCGCCCATGTACCGCTTGACCGAGCGCGCGGTGCGGTCCACGTTCGTCACGGCCTGCCGCTTGGCCACCTCCCCGACCAGCACCTCGCCGTTCTTGGCGAACGCCACGACCGAGGGCGTGGTCCTGGCCCCCTCCGCGTTGGCGATGACGGTGGGCTCGCCGCCTTCGAGGACCGAGACCACCGAGTTCGTCGTTCCGAGGTCGATACCGACCGCCCGTGCCATCTGGTTTCTCCCTCCTCGCCGGTCACTGTCTCCCCACGTGTTCTTCGAGGGCTTCGGGACCTCACCGGGACGTCCGCTCCCACCGGACGGGACCGGCGCGCAGCGCGGGCTCGGGGCGGACGGCCCCGAGCAGGACGACGGAGCGCCGCGCGGGCCGTACGGGCGGAGCCGGGGCATGCCCGCGGTCGTATGCCCGCGCGCAGGACCGGTCGTAGGCCGCCCGCAGGGCCGGGTCGCGCAAGGTCTCGTAGGCCTCCCGCACCTCACCGAACCGCTCGGCGGTGGCCGCGTCGACACGGGTGTCGGGGCGCAGTTCACGCACCCGGGCGCGAAAGGCGGAGGTGATCAGCTCGGCCGTCGCCGAGGGCGCCACGCCCAGTACCGCGTACAGGTCCGCTCGCCGCTGCCGCGCCTGCATCCCGGCCACCTCCTCGCCTTGCCGAGCTGACAGTTACAGATGGTGTGATCTATGACATTGCCAGCAAAAGCGACGAGCCTCCACTCTGAGTCCCGCAACGGACGTCAAGGCGTGTTCGACGCCGACGGCGGACAGTCATCCGTCAGCCGCCGAGTTCCTTGCGGTCACTGCCGCCGCTGACGGCGATCTTGCGGGGCTTGGCCTGCTCGGCCACCGGGATCCGCAGCTTCAGCACGCCCGCGTCGTACGAGGCTTCGACCTGCTCGACGCCGAGGGGGTCCCCGAGGGGCGCGGCAGCATCAACTTCATCCAGTCCGCACTTGTCAATGACCTCGAGTGAAGGGAGAAGCGGGAATGCTTGCGCGTACCGGCGCTCTGGGTGATCTCGATCGGCTCACGCATCAGCTCGCGCATGCCGCTGCGGCCGACGTCGTCATCCCGGCGGATGCCTGGCGCGACGATGAAGCCTTCTACTCCGAATCCGCCGAGGCGGCCTACGGCAACGGCGTCCTCACCCTGCGCCTCCCGCTCGCCCCGCACGCGAAGCCCCGCAAGATCGCGATCTCCGGCAGCACGCAGGCAGCTCACGGCCTGAGGCGTCCCTGGGCAGGTCAGTCGAAGGAGGTGGAAATCGTGAGCGCCCTGCTGTGGCTGCTCATCCCGCTGTCCGCCGGTATCGCCGCCAGTGCGTGGGCCTGGGGCACCGGACGCCGTACCCCCGGCCCGCCCGACCTCGACACATGGGAGGACCTCGACCGCCATGAGCGGCTACGGACCGTCCTGGGCGCCGAGGAGCACTGCGAGGCGGCGTGAGAGGTACCCGCACGCGAGCTGACGGGCAGTCGAGCCGTTGGAAAGGGCAGAAGCACCTGTTGCCGACGACCCCGTCCCATAACCTCGTGCCTGGACACGGCAGATGCCGTGTGAACCGCATTCAGGAGGCGATGGTGTTCGGAAGGGGCATGCGGTTGCTCGCGGGTGCCATGGCCGTGGCCTGCTTGGTGCTCGTCGGCCCCAGCGCGCCGAGCGGTGCCGTCTCCGGCAGGGCACTGCCCGTCACCGCTGTCAGGGAGGCCGTACCGAACCGGGTCATGACCTGGAACCTCTGCAATCCCTGCAAGGTGAGCAACGTCGGCCGGGCGGCGGAGATCGCGGCGTATGCGCCCCAGGTCATCGGCTTCCAGGAAGCGTGCGTGCGCGACGTCGAGAGGATCCGGGAGTACCTGGAGCGACTGCACGGGCTCGTCTACCACGTCGAGTACGGGACGGTGCTGCAGGATTGGGGCCGTTGCGGGGGTCTGCCGTGGAGTCCGGGCGCCTTCGGCCAGGCGATCCTCTCGGCGGCGCCGATGACCGACCGCGCCGGCGCGGAATACCCCGACGGCGGATCCGAGGACCGCGGGTACATGGCGGTCACCACCACGGTGGGCGGCCGGTCCGTCCGGGTCTTCAACACCCACCTCGCCCAACGGCGCCAAGAGGACGTCCGGGCGGACCAGGTGGGCGTACTCGCCGCAGAGGTCGCCCGGTACGACCGCGCGGTCGTTCTCGGCGACTTCAACGCGGTGCCGGATGCGCCCGAACTCGCCCCCATGTGGGAGCTGGCCGCGGACACGGACCCCGGATGCCGTCCCGCGCCCGCCGGCGCCTGCGAGCCGACCACCGACTGGCAGAGCAAGTTCGACTACGTCTTCCTGCGGGGTATGACCCCGCAGGAGCACAGCGTGCGGTCCACGTCGTACTCGGACCACCATCTGGTGCGCGCCGACCTGAACTTGACATGAAGCGCTCGGCCGACGGTCGCCCGTGACGTCCGTGACGCCGCCTCGCGCAATGGGCGGGCAACGGCACCGCCGACCACCTGTGGAAGCTCATGTCGCCCTGAAGCGGCACCAACGGCCCCGCGTCCGCGTGACGGCGGGCGCGGGGACAGTCGTCTCCTCCGGCCCGGAGGCTCAGCGGAGGCGGTCGTAGACCAGGGCGGCCTCGCCCAGCTCGCCCGTCTCGTGATGGGTGAGGCTCCACTTCGAGCTCGGCAGGCCGTCGTCGAACAGCCGCTGTCCGCCCCCGGCGATCTCCGGGCAGACCAGGAGGTACAGCCGGTCGAGCAGATCTGCGGCGAGGAGCGCCTTGATGACGCTCGGGCAGCTGTTGGCGAGGATGTCGCCCTCTCCGGTGGCCTTGAGTTCGGCGACGACGTCGGCGGTCGGGGCGTTTACCACGCGGGTGCGTTCCCACGGCGCTTCGGTCAAGGTCGTCGACAGGACCACCTTTTCCGTGTCGACCAGCCACTTCGCGTATCCGCGATCACGCGGGTCGGCGTTCTCGTCCTCGGCGACGGCCGGCCAGAACCCCAGGAACCCTTCGGCGTTGACCCGGCCGAGCAGCGCCGTCGTCGCGCCTTCCCAGACGCGGGTGAGGTGGTTGCGCGCGACCTCGGTGGTCGCGTAGCGGACGATCGCGCCGGCGTCCCCGGGCCCGCCGGGGCCGTTGTAGCGCCCGTCGAGGGTGAGGCCGAGGTTCGCGGTCACCTTGCGGCCGGTCGAGTTGGTCATGGCTGAATGTCCTGTCTCTTGGTGTGAACGGTGTCGTGCGCGTGTGTGTCGAGGGCCGCGGCGAGCTTGTCGAGGCTCTGGCCGAAGCCGATCTCGATGCCGGCGACGAAGTCCGGGGAGTCGACGGCGCTGTCGGTGATCCGCCACTGGATGTCGAGGTCCGTGCCGGTGCCGGTGGGCCGCAGGACCGTCTCGACGTGTGCGGTGAAGGCGAGGCCACCGTCGGGAAGCAGCGGCGAGAGCCGGTAGGCAAGGCGCTCCCCGGGGCGTACGTCCTCGACGATTCCCTCCGCGCGTCCGGCGACCGGGTCGGAGTCGTCGCCGTCCTCGGCATCGCGGTACTCGTGGACGATCCGCCCGCCCGGCCGTGCCTCGAAGACGAGCTCGGAGACGCGGAGGCCATCGGGCGTCCACCAGTTGGCGAGCAGAGAAGCCTCGGTCAGGTGACGCCACACCAGGTCGGGGCGCGCCGTCAGCGACCGGAGGAACCTGAACGAACGGCCGTCCGCCCACCCCGGCGCGTCCGCGGCGAGCCGCTCCGCCTGGAGGTTGAGCCCGTAGCGCTCGTAGGTCGCGAGCGGTCCACCGGCCTGCTCCGCGGCGTCGGCGAGCCGGCTGAGGGCAGCCGCCAGATCGCGCAGGGTGCTCGGGCGCAGCGCGTAGACGCGGCGCTGGCCCGTGCGCTGGGAGGTGACGATCCCGGCGCGCTCAAGGGTCTGCAGGTGCTTGGTCGTCTGCGGCTGGCGAGCCTGTGCGAGCTGGGCGAGGACACCGACCGAACGGGGCCGCTCGGCCAGCAGGCTCACGAGCCGCCAGCGGGCCGGATCGGCCAGTGCGCTGAGGAGTGCGTCCATGGAGAGAAGTATTCCCCTAAGGGAATATTCGCGTCAAGGAATTTGATGAATGTGACTCAAGTCACAGAGAAAGGGTGACAGGGTGTTGTCGCACGCAGCTGCGACCGTCGACGGCATGACGCTCACCGATGAGGACTGCCTGCCCGAGACCCTGGCGTTCAACGAGCAGTTCGAGGCTGCCGCCGCGAGCCGTCCGGCTCGCGCACAGACGCCGAGCGCGGCCACGCTGGCGCTGCTGCGGCGCAACCGGCTCGGCGGTGACACGCCGCCGGTACGACTGCCCCACGGTCAGGACCGCGTCGTGGACGGCGGAGTGAAGGTGCGGGTCTTCGTGCCGGACCGCGTCGACGGCGTGTACCTGCACTTCCACGGAGGCGGCTGGGTGTTCGGCTCCGCGGACGGACAGGACGAACGGCTCTGGCGGCTCGCCGAACAGGCACGGTTGGCGGTGGTGAGCGTGGACTACCGCCTCGCACCTGAACACCCGTTCCCCGCCGGGCCCGACGACTGCGAAGCGGCTGCCCGATGGCTGGTGACACACGCCTCGTCCGAATTCGGGACCGAACGGCTGCTGATCGGCGGTGAATCGGCCGGTGCCCACCTCAGCGTCCTGACGCTGCTGCGCCTTCGCGACCGGCACGGCATCACCGGCGCGTTCCGGGCAGCCCACCTGCTGTTCGGCCCCTATGACCTGTCGATGACACCGAGCCAGCGGAGTTTCGGCGCCCGGCGGTTGCTGAGCAACACCGACACGATCCGGGGCAGCTACGAGCTGTTCACGCCGGGGATGGGGGAGGAACAGCGCCGTAGCCCGGAGGTGTCGCCCCTGTTCGCTGACCTCGCCGGGCTGCCACCCGCCCGGATCGTCGTCGGCACCGAGGATCCGCTGCTGGACGACTCGCTGTTCCTGGCCGCGCGGTGGCAGGCGGCGGGCGCGCCGGTGCGGCTCGATGTCGTCGCCGGCGCGATGCACGGCTTCACTCTGTTCCCGCTGACCGTCACCGAGCGCCACCTACGGCGGGAGCGCGATTTCCTGGCCGCCGCGTGCCGGTAGCGTCGGCGCCATGAACCGCACTGCCCGACTGTACGCGCTGGTGGAAGAGTTGCGGGCGGCGGCGCCGAGGCCGCTGACGGTCGCGGCGCTGGCCACGCGGTTCGAGGTCGGCACCCGCACGGTGCAGCGCGACCTTCAGTCACTGATGCGCAGTGGCGTCCCGGTGCGTTCCCTGCCCGGGCGGGGCGGCGGCTGGTCGATAGACCGGCAGATGACCCTGCCCCCGATCAGCTTCACCGCCGACGAAGCCCTGGCACTGACCGCCGCGCTCGCCTCGGCCGACGCCTCCACCCCCTACGCCGGCGCGGCCCGCGCGGCGGCTCAGAAGATCATGGCTTCCATGGCCGGCCCCGCCTCGGCGGCGGCCCGGGAACTCGCCGCACGGATCGTCACCCTGCCGGCCGACGGCGACTCGGCGATCCGCACGGCGGTGGAGCGGGCCGTCACCGACTCCATGGTGCTGCGGCTGTCCTACACCGACGCGGCAGGCCGCGTCAGCGACCGCGTCGTGGAACCGGCCGGTCTGCTCACCACGGACGGCCGCTGGTACCTCATCGCCTGGTGCCGCACCCGCCGGGCCGGCCGGGGCTTCCGGCTGGACCGGATCGCGGCGGCGTCTCCCACCGGCGAACAGGCACGGCACCATGACCTGACCGCACTGCTGCTGGGCTCGGCCGCCGCCGGTGCGGTGCAGCCCACCGCACTGGCCCCACTGTGGCGGGTGACCCGGTCCTGATGGTGTGGTGTTCGTCTGCGCGGGCGGTGCGGCGCGTTCTACGCTCACCGGCCTGGGCTGTCGGCGGAGAAGGGAAGACGCATGCGGCGGGGGACAGGGCGGTGGGGCTCCGGATCGAACACCGCGCCGGACGGGACGGCTCACGCCGCACCGTTACGGGACTGGCGCTACGCGGCGGAGATGGCCGCGTATCAGCGCAGCGTCGAGGCGATTCTGGCGGAACCGTCCGTCACCGACCGGTTGCTGAGCCGTCCGGGGGTGACCGCCGAGGCGGTACGTGCGGCCATGCAGGCACCGGCCGCCGTCAACCGGGCCTTCTTGCTGAGCAGGGAGGTCCTCCTCGACACCCGCGAGAAGCTGGACCAGCGGACGAACACCCGCCGCAAGCTGGCACGGGCAAGAGCCGAGGCCGGGCTGGAGCCCGCCTCACTGGCAGTCCTGCTGTGTCTGGGCGCTCTCGTCGTCGCGGCCCCCGAGAGGCACAGCTACTGGTCACGGACCCAGTCCGTCATCGTCGAGGTGCTGGTCGCCGCGACGCTGGGCGGATGGCTGTCGTTCCGTCCCCGCGCCCGGCGCCATCTGTGGTCTCTGTTCGTTCGCGTCGTGGGCCCCGTCGAGCTGTGGCTCGACAAGCAGGAGGCCGACAGCGCTCTGAAGGCGCTGGAGGCGGAGTTCACCACGCACAGCGCCCGCCAAGTGCTGCTGGAGGTCATCACGGCGCTGCTCGGGGACGACCCGCACTCCGTCCTGATGTACGACAGCTACCAGGGGCTGCGAGCGCGCGCTGACGCCCAGTTCTTCGTACTGAGCAAGTGCGGAAGACAGTTGGCACGCAAGCTCTCACTGATCGACGGCGGGACCATCGCGCTCAGCGGTCCGAGGGGGTCCGGGAAGACCACTCTGCTGCGCGCCGCACCTGATCTGCTGCGCACGGACATCCCCGCCGACCGAGGCGGAGCCGACCTGGTGGTCACCGTCGATGTGCCTGCCGCCTACACCCCGTACGACTTCCTGTTGTCCTGCCTGGTGGGTGTCTGCGAGCAGTATCTGCGGCGCAGCGGCCAGGCGGTGCCCGACTTCACGCGATTGTCGGGCATGGTGAGGCGGCACCGCCAGATGGCCGCTCTCGTCCGTCGCGGTGCCCGGTGGTCGCTGTACGCCGTCCCGGCTGCCGCCCTGTTCGTCCTCGGTACCGCGGCGGCGGTCCGCGGCTGGTGGGACGGCCATCGCTCCCTCGTCCAGTCGTGGATCGCGGACGGGGTCCAGGAAGCGGTCCACGGCGTGAGCATGGTGTGGCAGGGGAAGTACACCCTCATCTGTCTGGCGATCGTCTACGCGAGCGCGGTCGTGTGGACGCTGCGAGCGCCCGGCCGGCTCCGCCGGTTCCTGGGGGTGGGGCCGCGGGACCGGATCGGCTGGGTCATCGTGTGGATCGCCGGCTGGTGCCTGTTTCTCGTCCCGGTCGCCGACGTGCTCCTGGACTTCCTGGGCTTCCTGCGGGATTCGGACCCAAGCCTGCTGGACGAGCTGATCCCCACCACCGAGGACGCCGCGATGCCTGTGGCGCTGGCTATCATCGCGTGGATCATGGTCTTCTTCGGTCTCCTCGCGTCCGAAAGACCGCGCAGCCTGACCCGTCAGGACCGGCTGCTGCTGGCCCTCATGGGCGCGGTCGCCGCCGCAGCCGGCGTCCTCAGTGCCTTCTCCATCAGCCGCCCCTACCTGTCGGAGCCGGAAAACCCGGCTCGCGTCGGCCTGTTGGTGCTCGGTAAAGGTCTCGTCACCGCTTCCCGGTCCCGGCGAGGGCCTCGCCCGGCCCAGACGGAACTGGCCAGGCGGTGCGAGGACCAGCTCTACCGACTGCGCACGGCCCAGAGCACCTCCGCCTCGCTGGGCCTCGCCCCGACAGCGCTGTTCACCACCGCGCACAGCTCCTCGCTGTCCAGCGTGCCGCCGAACTTCCCGCAACTCGTGGCGGAGTTCCGGGAACTGCTCGGAGCGATCACCCAGGAACTGCGCGCGACGGACAACGGCCATGTGTTCCTGTGCATCGACGAACTCGACCGCATGGGCACCGCGGACAAGGCCCGCGCGTTCCTCGGCGAGGTCAAGGCGGTCCTCGGCATACCCTGGGTCTTCTGTCTCGTCACCGTGGCCGAGGACGTCAGCGCGGCCTTCGTGCGGAGAGGCCTGCCGAACCGGGACGCCACCGACAGTTCCTTCGACGACGTCGTCCATGTGCGGCCCATGGCGCTGTTGGAGTCCGTGGCCATCCTGCAGCAGCGAGTCCGCCGGCTTCCGTACCCGTACGCCGTCCTCGCGCACGCCCTGTCCGGAGGCATCCCGCGCGACCTCATCCGCTACGCGCTCAGGCTGGTCGAACTGCGCGAGAGCACGTCGTACGTCGAACTGCGGGACATCTCGTACCTGATGCTGACCGAAGAACTCTCCGACACCCTCGCCGGATTCCGCACCCTGCTGGCGGGCCAGCCGTGGACGGCCGGCACGGCGCATGTCCTCACCGGTTACCGGATGCTCACCGAGCAGCTGGACGCCTCCTGCCCGCACCGCCGGGAAGCGCTCGTGCGGGCCTTGCAGGCGTTCGTCTGGCCTGCGGCGCCCGCCTCCGGTGAGCCCGGCTCCGCAGCCGACACCGAGGAGGCTCTGCCGGAGACCACCCGCCTGCTGATCGCGGAGGCCCGGGCCTACGCGGCGTACGGGCTGACCTTGCTCCAGGTCTTCACGCCCTCGGGTTTCGATCAGCGCAGTGCGGAGATCGGCGCCCGGGAACCGGACGGGGCAACCCAGCGCCTGGCCGACATGCGCCTTGAGCTGGCGGTTTCCCCCTACAGTGCGCGCGAGCTGATCCACCGGGTGCGGCGAGCCTGGGGCCTGCCGGACACCAGTGCTTCCTTCCCGCCTGCCGAGTCGGGCATCTGCACGCATCTGCCCTGTTTCCCAGCGCCCCGTACCGGTGACGGAGACATCACCGGGGACTTTCCGGTCTGAGGGCGAGCACGCTCTCCCCCCTGCCCCGGCATTTCCTCACTGTCCGTGTTCACCGTGCGATTCGCTGCTGTGGGCGAAGCGGCCCCCGGTGTTATTCAATGAGGTGTGCGGTCAGGGATCTCGGGGCCTGCCGCACGGGTTACGAGTACTGCCCCGGTGCCGCGCCGGGGATTGCTGAGAGAGCCGCATGGACTCCACACCGTCGCCCTCGTCCTCTTCGGCGTTCGACCTGGTCAGCAGCGCCCTGGGGCGCTACTTCCCGCGCGGTGGAGCGGCGGCGGCCGGTGGTCCCGCCGACGCGCAGGGCGAGCGCACCCCGCGCAGGCCCGTACCCGACCCCCCGGCGACCGGCCGTCAGGAGCAGATCCTCGGCGCGGTCAACCTGGACGGGGACCTGATCATCACCCGCTGCAATCTGGACGCCCCCGTCTTCACGGGTCTGGACGCCGTGGCCGGGAAGCCGTTCGTCGACCTCCTGCCCCCCGGCGACGTACCGACGGTCACCCGGCGATTGCGGCAGGTCCTGGAGACCGGCGAGGCGCACGTCGCCCGGATCCAGCGCCTGCGGCGCGGCGACGGGTCGGAGCTCGTGGTCTCGATGAGCATCCTGCCCGCCGCGGCGCCCGAGGAGGGCCTGACCGTCTCCGTGATCGCCATGGCGAGGAGACTGCACCTCTACGCCGCCGAGACCGCGATCGGTACCTCGCTGGACATCGGCGAGACCGCCCAGTCGCTGGCGGAGTCGCTGTTGGCCTGGGGAGACGTGGCCGCCGTCGACCTCGACTTCGCCGTGTGGACGGGGGAGGGAGTCACCGGGCAGACGAAGGGGCCCATCCGGCTGCGGCGGGCGGCCCTGGTGCCGGACCGGGCGTGGCCCGAGGGCTACGTGACTCCGGGCGACGACCTTCCCGGAGACGCGAGTCGCCTGCTGGCCCGGGCGGTACTGCGGGACGACGTCCCCCAGACCATCGTCATACCCGACCGGGAGACGGTCGAGCGGGTCTTCGCCAGCCCACGCGTCGTGCGTGCCCTGGTGCCCGGTGAACGGTCGGCTGGTGTGGCGTGCATCCCCCTGGTCCTGGACGGCGAGCCGCCCGTCGTCCTGGGCGTGGCGGAGGTCTGGCGGCGGGCGGACAGCCCCTTCCGGGACAACGAGCTGTTCGACCTGCAGGAACTGGTGGCCAGGACCGCGCACCACGTCGACCTGGCGCGTCAGCACCAGCGCGAGCACACGCAGGTGCTGGCGTTGCAGCGTCGCCTCCTGCCCCGGACGGGCGGAGACACCCTCCAGATCGCCAGCGTCTACCAGCCCGCCAACCCCGACAGCGCGGGCGTCGGCGGGGACTGGGTGAACAGCTTTCCGCTGCCGGACGGCCGTACCGCGCTGGTGGTCGGCGACGTCGTCGGGCACGGCCTGGGAGCCGCGGCGACCATGGGCCAGCTGAGCATGGAGGCCCGCGCACTGCTGTCCGCCGGGCTCGCGCCCGACGAGGTGCTGGAGCACCTGGACGAGACCGTGACGCTACTGGACGACGCGGAGTCCGGGCTGGCGGCCGGCTACAGCGCGCTGGGTTCGACGTGCTGCATCGCCCTCTACGACCCGGTCAGCCACCAGGTGGCGCTGTCCAGCGCCGGCCACCTCCCCCCGGTCCTGGTCTCCCCGGACGGGCACGCGGGCCCGCTCGCGGTCCGACCGCATCCCGGCCTGGGCGCCGAGTTCGCTCTGCGGGAGCCGTTCGACGTGCATGTGTTCGATGCACCTCCGGGCTCCCTGCTCGTCCTCTACACCGACGGGCTGGTGGAGGATCCGGCCGTGTCGATCGACGAGGGCATCGCCAGGCTGGCGGACGCCGTGTCCACGGTGCACCCCTGGGACGCCCTGCAGCAGGCCGCACGGCACGTCGTCTCCGCGCTGGCGCCCACGCCCCAGCGCGACGATGTGACCCTGCTGCTCGCACGGATGATCGGCTACCGCAAGGGGGACACCGCGACCTGGCGGCTGCCCGCCCGCCAGGACGCCCCCGCCCGGGCACGCGCGCAGGTCTCCGCGCTGCTGAGGCAATGGCGCACCAGGGACGACATCCGGGACGGCGTGGTGCTGCTGGTCAGCGAGCTGGTCACGAACGCGGTGCGGTTCGCCGCCGGTCCCCTCACGGTACGGCTGATCAGGACCGGTCACGGCCTGCTGTGCGAGGTGGGCGACACCGGCAGCGGCAGGCCGCGCCTGAGGCGGGGCGGCCTGCTCGACGACGGTGGTCGGGGCCTCGGCATCGTGCACAGACTCACCACCCGGTGGGGGGTGCGGTGGACGGACACCGGGAAGGTGGTCTGGGCGGAAGTCGCTACAGCCACTCCCCTTCCAGGGCGGTGGCGGTGAGACCCGGGGCCGCCGCGTACAGAACGGCGCGGTCGCCGGGCTTCAGCCGCCCGGCGTCCTGTGCCCGCCGCAGGATGTCGAACACGGCGGCACCTCCGCGGTTGCCGCTGGTGTAGCTGTCCCGGCTGTAGTCCAGCAGCCCCGGCGGCCACGCGTCGGGCATGGTCTGCTCCATGTACTCCAGCACCCGGGTGCCGCCGGGGTGCGCGAGCAGAACGTCGGGGTGCCAGGAGCCGGGCTCGTCCTGGTAGCGGACGCGCAGCCACTCCCACATCGCGGTGACCGTCTGCTGGACGGCGCGCGGCCCGCGCCGGTCCATCACGAAGTGGGTGCCGTCCGCCCGCGTCTCCAGGCGGTGCAGGTCCTGGGTGCCGGGCAGGGTGTGGTGCCATGCGGCGTCCAGCCGCAGCACCGACTCGGGCCTCGGGCGGCCCGTGACCACCGCGGCGACCGCGGTGTCCGCGAACAGCAACCGGACGATCAGCGACTCGAGGGTGTCGTCCGCGGGCTGGTAGGTCGTGCTCAGCGCCTCCGCGATGACGATCAGGACCACCCGGTCGGGGTCCGCGGCCACGAGATCCGCCGCCAGCGCCAGGGAACGGGTGCCCGCGATACAGGCCCACTGCGTCGCCGGCAGCATCATCACGTCGCTGCGCAGCGGAAGCTTGTTGGCCAGGGTGATGTCCAGACCCGGCAGCGCCGGGGTGGTGGAGTGGCTGGTGATCACGCAGTCGACGTGCGCGGCGTCCAGCCCGGCACTCTGCAGGGCCCCGCGCGCCGCACGCTCCCCGTAGGACTGCACGGCCTCCCAGGCCGGCGCGGTGCGCTCCTGGACGGTCTGCGGCGCGGGTATGGTCTCGAGGGCGGCGATCATACGGTCCACGTCCTGCTGGGTGAACCCCCCGCGCGCCAGCGCCTGTTGGGCCGGCTCGACGCCGACGCTCCGCAGGCCATTGCCGGTGCCGGGCGCGACGGCGGTCTCCAGCGGCAGCATCCATCCGCGGGTCTCGATGCCCGTACTGGCCGCGATGCCGTCGACCCGCGGCGCCCACGCCGCGTGCGGGTGCCGGTCGCTCACCTCTGCCACGATCTGGCTGGTCGTTACGGGGTGTTCGCCGTGTATCACGGTAGGAGGGCAGAGGTAAGCGGCCATATTGGGGCACCTTTCAAGGGGAAACAGGGGAACGTCGCCAGTGCTGTGTCTTGGGTCACTTTGGAACTTCGCGCCCAGAGAGTGCTGATGAGCTCTGCTTAGGGCGCTGATGTCCGTTTCGAGGATGGACGCTAAATGGACATTTCCGCTGTGATGGACGCAACTTAGGCGCCTCGAGCCGCGTGATACGGCACACACCGCCGCATCGAGCCGCACGCCCGGGGGCGCAACTTTCAGGACACCTCGCGCATCAAACGTGTATGAACCCTCAGCGCACGGTGTTCGGGGCAGTACTGGCTGCCTTGGTGCTCGCCCTGGCGTCCAGCGCACCCAGTGCAGTCGCTGCAGGCGGCGATCCCTCTGTCACACCGTCCCCCCTGCCGACTCAGGCGTACGCGACGATCAGCGCCGACGAGCAGATCAACGTGGGGTCGTCGGGGGAGCGGTCGGTCACCGTCGGCTGGATGTTCTGGGACGGCGGGGCGCAGGTCCCCGTTCCCACGAACGACTCCCTCGTCATCGACGCGCGTGACCTGGCGGGCATCGCGAGCGTCACGGCCGACGACCCGAGGTGCGAGGCGGACGGGCGGGTCGTCACCTGCGTCAACAAGGGTGCCGCGCAGAGCCGTTCGGTCGAGTTCACCCTGCGAGCGGACGCGGGCGCGGCACCCGGCGGCAGCGGCACGATCACGTACACCCTCACCGCCGACCGTGGCACCGGCGCCACTGCGAAGGCGAAGGTGGTCGCAGGCACCCCGAACCTGGTCGTCGGCAGGGTGCCGGACGTGACGCACGCCGGGATCGGTTCCCGGATCAGTGTGCCGCTCCGGCTGCGCAACACCGGGGATCTGACCACTGACCGGCGCATCATGCTGCGCTGGGAATCGGTGGGCGGCCTGGTCTTCGACCGCACGTTCTCCAACTGTGCCTACGGCGAAGGTGATGAACCCGGCGAACCCGGCAGCCGGACATCCGTCACGTGCGTCTTCACGGCCTCCTCGGACTCCGTGCCCGCGGGAGGCACCGTGAAGCTGAGCAGCCCCCTGACGGCCACGGTCGGCAAGCGCGTCCTGACCGCCGTGACCGACTACTCGGTCAGGCTGCTGAAGCCGCGCGAACAACCCGGCGGCGGCAGTCACCAGGGCACCGGGCCGGCGCTCACCCTGGTAAGGGCGTCCGGAACGGGAGGCGGATTCGAGCACGGTGCCGAGGGCCGGTTCACCGTCGCGGCCGACAACTCCGCGGACCTCGCGGCCGATGCCACGGCACAGCGGGGACGCCGGGCGGGCGAATGGATCCTGGACATCAACGCCGTGAACCACGGGCCGGCCTCCGCGTACGGGATCGACGACAAGCCCGTCGCCGTGGTCGACGTCGTCCTGCCCAAGGGTGTGGTCGCGACCGGCACCGCTCACACGGAGGAGGAGGACAGCCCGTACGGCCCCTGCCTTCTCCGGGTCGGCAGCACCACGACCGCACCTTTCGAGGCAGGCCACCGGCATTACGTGTGCACCGCGCCGTTCGGTGTCCCCGCCGGCAAGAGCCAGCTGTTCCAACTGTGGGTGAAGCAGACCGAGGGCTACGACGGCGCCAAGGGCAGGGCGACCGTGCGTCCCGGCCCGGCCGGCATCCGCCTGCACGACCCGGACGCCTCCAACGACAGCGTCGCCTTCGCCTTCGGCACGCCGGCCACACCGACGGCGGACGCGTCTTCCGGCGACACCATGACCACCACGGGCGCGGGCCGCACACTCATCGCGACCGCAGCCGGGGCTGTGCTCCTGGGCGCCGCCGTCCTCGTCGTCCGCCGCCGGGGTCGTACCCGCTGAAACGCTGAGCCGGGGCTGATCTGCGGTGTCGGTGCCGCGTCGGAGCACTGTCGGGGGCTGTCGGTGGGCTGTCGGTGGCTCGTCGGTGAGGGCTGGCACCTTTCGAGAGACGGCCGGCCGGAGTTCACCGGGCGGCCCGATCCCGAAGGAGCCACCATGCACACCTCAGTCACGATCATCGGCGCCGGACTCGGCGGACTCACGCTGGCCCGCGTCTTACACGTCCACGGCGTCCCGGTCACGGTCTACGAGGCGGAGTCCTCGCCCTCGGCACGCACGCAGGGCGGATTGCTCGACATCCATGACTACAACGGGCAGCTCGCACTCAAGGCGGCCGGTCTGATGGACGAGTTCCACGCCATCGTTCTGGAGGGCCGCCAGGCGATGCGGATCCTCGACCGGGACGGGACCGTCCTGGTCGACCAACCCGACGACGGCATGGGCGGACGCCCCGAGGTGCAGCGCGGGGACCTGCGGCAGGTCCTGCTCGACGCGCTCCCGGCGGACACCGTGCGGTGGGGGCACAAGGTCAGCCGCACTCGGGCCCTGGGCGGCGGACGCCACGAGGTGACGTTCGCCGACGGCGCCACCGTCGTCACCGGCCTGCTGGTCGGCGCGGACGGCGCGTGGTCACGGGTCCGCCCGCTGCTGTCCACCGCCACACCCCAGTACATCGGCAAATCGGTCGTCGAGACCTACCTGTTCGACGCCGCCACGCGGCACCCGGCCGCCGCGAAAGCAGTCGGCGGCGGGATGCTGATGGCCCCTTCGCCGGGCCGTGAGGTCTTCGCGCACCGGGAGAAGGACGACACTCTGCACGCCTACGTGGGGCTGTCCGAGCCACAGGACTGGTTCGCCGCCATCGATTTCACCGACGCCGACAAGGCCACCGCACGGATCGCGCAGGAATTCGACGGCTGGGCGCCGGAACTCACCGCGCTGATCACCGACAGCGACGTCGCGCCGGTCCTGCGCCCCCTCTACGCTCTGCCGGCCGGACACCGGTGGGAGAGGGTTCCGGGGGTGACCCTGCTCGGCGACGCCGCCCACCTCGCGGCTCCCAACGGCGAGGGCGCCAACCTGGCCATGCTCGACGGCGCAGAACTCGGTCAAGCCCTGGCCGCGCACCCCGACGACATCGAGGCGGCGCTCACCGAGTACGAGCAGGCCATGTTCCCCCGCAGCGCCGAGACCGTCACCGACCAGATGCCCGAGCTCGACGCCCACGGCCTGATCGAATGGTTCGCCGAGAAGGGCAAATGAGCGGCTCGGGCCCTCGACTCAGCGGGGAGTCAGTCCGCGCTCCTGGGCCGCCGCTCCGAAGTAGTCGCCACCCTTGCGCTTGGCGTCGTCGGTGCCCCAGGCCTGCTCGTCGTCGGCAGGGGAACGGTTCGCACTCGTGGTGTTCTGCCGCAGCGGTGCTCTGACCAGCCTCGGTATGTGCTTCGAGCAGTGGATGTACGCCTCTTCGACCTCGATCTCCACCCACAGGTGCGGGCGGCGGCCGGGTACGGGATCGACCGGCAGGTCCGGCATCCTCTGGCGCATGGTGTCATCGGTGACCAACTGGGCCCGGCCGTTGACATGGAGGCCGATACGGTCCTGGGAGAAGTCGATCATCAGCATGCCGACGTGCGGGTTCTCCCGGATGTTGCCGAGCGAGGCCATGACGCCGTTCCCGCGGTACTCCGGGTAGGCCAGAGTCGCGTCGTCGAGTACCCGGAGAAACCCCGGTGGGCCCGCCCGGAAGGTGCTGTCGCACTCGCCGTGACGGTCCGCGGTCGCGAGGAAGAACATCTCCTGGCGGGCCACGAACTCCTTCATACGGGGGTTGAGCCGGTCCAGAACCTGCTCGTCGTAGAACCGGTCGGCGCGGCCGACCGTGCCCAACTCCTGCTGGATCCGGTGTTCGCCGTGGCTACCGGGCCGGTCTGCCCGTTCATCGTGGTGCAACGGTCCTCCTCCAGTGATTTCGGCAGGGCGGGAGTTCGCCCTCGTGACTGATTTCGTCACCTGGCAGGCCGAAAATCGCCACCGGCCATGGCTGACAGACTAGGACCTGTTCCCCAGTGATCGACGTCGGGTCGTCGTGAGCCCGGCCGCCGCAGCGACGACGTCGCTGCGGCGGCCGGGCTCATGCAGGCACTTGGGGTGATCGCGTCGACGGCGAGGTCACCTCACGCGACGGCCGTTCCCTCGAGCTCTACCAGCTGGCCGGGGACCGCCAGCCGTGTCACCCCGAGCATCGTGGTGGTCGGCGCCACCCCGGCGGCGCCCAACCGCCCCGCCAGCACGCCGTAGTGCTGGAAGAGCAGATCGACATCGGTCGTGTAGACGTTGAGCCGGACGACGTTCGCGAGGGACATGCCGGCCTCGCCGAGCACGGCCTCCAGGTTGTCGATGCTCAGCGCCAACTGCGCCGCCATGTCACCGTCGTGCCGGGGCTTGCCCTCCTCGCTCATCGCGGTCTGCCCCGAGATGTACAGGGTCCGGGTGTGCCCGGAGACGACCTCACCCTGGTTGAATCCCAGCCCCGCCGACCAGGTCACCGGGTTGACCGCCGTTCGTTCCACTGCCACGTCAGCTCCGTTCGCATCATCGGCAACGCGCACGGCCATCGGCTCGGCAGCCGCCGGCGTCGTCGTCGTGGCAAGGAGCCTCGCAGCGAATCACGACATCCTCGGTCATGTATTCCGATAGGGTTTTCGCATGCGTGCCGACCGGTTGGTCTCGCTGGTGCTGCTGCTGCGTCAGCGCGGTCGGCTGACCGCGGACACGCTGGCCCGCGAGCTGGAGGTGTCCACCCGCACCGTGCTGCGCGACATCGAGGCGCTGTCCGCCGCCGGCGTCCCGGTCTACGCCGAACGCGGCCGGCACGGCGGTTTCGCCCTGTCGCCCGGTTTCCGGACCGAGCTCACCGGTCTGAACCACGACGAGGCCCTTGCCCTGCTGACCGCCGGATCGGGGCGCGGCGAGCAGGCCTTCGGCCTCGGCTCGGCGCTCGCCTCGGCCATGCGGAAGGTGGTCGACGCGCTGCCCGAAGGCCACCGGGCCACCGCGAGCGACGCGGCCCGGCGTTTTCTCGTCGACCCGGAGACCGACCTGCTCGCACGTCGGCTGGTCACCGAAGAGGTACCCGGCACCACCATGATCGAGGTCCGGCGCGCGGTGCTCGCCGGCCACAAGCTGCGCATCCACTACGCGGCCACGGGCCAGACCCCACAGTGGCGCACGGTGGACCCCATCGGCCTGGTCACCGTCCGCGACCGGGTCTACCTGCTGGCCACGAGATCCGGCGCGGACCGCACCTACCGGCTGTCGCGGGTGCTGGCCGCCGAGGAACTCCCCGAACCGGCACAGCGGCCGAACCGGGTCGATCTGGACCGGATCTGGCGGGAACGCTCCGCGCGGTTTCTCTCCGGCCGCGACCACATCACCGTGCTGGTACGGGTGGACCCGGCGCGGCGGGAGGACCTGCTGGACACCGCAGTGGCCGTGCGCGCGGAAGAACCGGACGCAGACGGCTGGTTGCGGCTGGAGGTGACCTTCCAGGACGCACGACACGCCGAATGGGCGCTGTGGCAGCTCGGCACGGACGCGGAAGCCCTCACCCCGCAGTCGTTGCGCACCTCCCTGCGCGACCGCGCCGCCGCGATCGCCACCCGCTATGACGATCCATCCTGAGCGCGGGGTGCCCTATCGGCTGGCCTAGGCTGTGGATCATGCCGGATGACTCCCCTCTGATACAGAGTCTGCGTACCGCCGTCGCCGCCGCTCCCGCCGATGTGCCCCTGCGGTTGCATCTGGCCCAGCTCCTGCTGGAGGCCGGCCGGTCGGAGGCCGCCGTCGCCGAGGCGGCCGTGGCCCTTCAGCACGCGCCGGGTGACGTTCAGGCCCGTGACCTGATGGCGCGGGCGATGGGCGCGCCGGCCCCGGCGCCGACGCAACCCCCGGACCAGCGGGCGGGGTTCGACTGGCGAGCCGCCGAGGAGCAGGTCGGGGACGTGGTGCCGCCGCGGTTCGTCGAGGCGCCGGTCCGCGCGGACGGACAGGACGACCCCGGCGATGCCGGCGCGTGGGACGTTCAGACGCCCGATGGAGTGCGGCTGGCCGACGTCGGCGGTATGCAGGAGGTCAAGGACCGCCTGGAGGCCGCGTTCCTCGCGCCGCTGCGCAACCCCGAGCTGCGCAAGCTGTACGGCAAGAGCCTGCGCGGCGGGCTGTTGCTGTACGGGCCGCCCGGCTGCGGGAAGACGTTCATCGCCCGCGCGGTCGCCGGGGAACTCGGCGCCGCGTTCCTGTCGGTGTCGGTCAACGACGTGCTCGACATGTGGATCGGCAACTCCGAGCGCAACATGCACGAGGTCTTCGAGACCGCCCGCCGCCAGGCGCCCTGCGTGGTCTTCCTGGACGAGCTGGACGCGCTCGGCGCCAAGCGCAGCCGCAGCGCGCACAGCGGCATGCGCAACACGGTCAACCAGCTGCTCACCGAGCTGGACGGCATCGACTCGGCGGCGAACGAGGGCGTGTTCGTCCTGGCCGCCACGAACGTGCCCTGGGACGTGGACAACGCCCTGCGCCGTCCCGGCCGGCTGGACCGGACGATCCTGGTCCTGCCGCCCGACGGGCCGGCCCGGGAGGCGATCCTCCGCTACCACCTGCGGGACAGGCCCATCGAGAACGTCGACCTGGGCAAGCTGGTCAAGGCCACGGACGGCCTGTCGGGCGCGGACCTGGCCCATGTCTGCGAGGCGGCGGCCGAGCGGGCGCTGCTGGACTCGGCGCGTACCGGGACGGTCCGTCTGATCGGTATGAAGGACTTGCTGGCCGCCGCGAAGGAGGTCGTCCCGTCCGCCGAGCCGTGGTTCGCCTCCGCGCGCAACGTGGCGATGTTCGCCAACGAGGGCGGGATGTACGACGACCTGGTGGCGTACCTGAAGAAGAGGCGCAAGCTGTGACCGCGACCGTGCACCCCGCCGTGGAGCGGGCCGACCTGCTCATCGACCTGAAACGGTACGAGGAGGCCCGCGAACTGCTGGCGCGGCGGCTCGCGGAGGACCCGGAGGACGTCCGGGCCTGGGTCAAACTCGCCCGCAGTCATCTCGGGGACGAGAAGGACGGGCCGAAGGCCCTGGAGGCGACGGAGCGGGCGCTGGCGCTGGACTCCGCGGACACCGGGGCTCTCGTCATGCACGCGCACGCCCTGCGCGCCGCGGGCCGCTTCCTGGAGACCGAGGACGTGCTGCGCGAGGTGATCCGCCTCGCCCCCGACCACTGGTACGGCTACGCGCTGCTCGCCAACTGGCTCTGGCGCATCAGGGCGATCCGCTCCGGACAGGCCAACGGCGGCCAGGTCAGGCGGGAGGACCAGGACGCCGCCCTGCGGGAGGCCGGCGAACTGGCCCAGGAGGCCATCCGGCTGGGCCCCGAGGAGGTGTTCGCCTACGAGGTGGCCTGGCTGATCGCCGACATGGCGGGCAACCGCACCGTCGCCGACCGACTGGACGAGGCCATCCTCCGGCTCGACCCGCAGCACGAGCAGGCCCTGGCCCGGCGGACGAAGAAGGCGGCGACCGCGCCCGGCGTCAACGCGGCGCAGGCCGCCACCCTGTACGCCGACGCGCTGGCCGCCGCCCCCGGCTCCGCGCCGATGCGCAGCGGCCTGGACGACGCCTCCTACCGTCTGCTGCGCGGCATCCGCTGGCTGGCCCTGCTCTGCCTCGCACTCGCCGGTGTGGGCATCGACCTGTTCGCGACGGAGGGCCGGACCCAGCGGGAGCTGCCGCTGCCACTGGGCCAGCGGCTCTGGGACCTCGTCCCCATGGCCGTCGTCTGGACCCTGGGCGCCCTGCTGAGGTACCGGCGGCTGCGCGCCGGCGTCCGGGTCAATCTGCGCTCGCTGCTGCGCCGCCGCACCTGGCCCCGTATCGTCCTGGCCCAGGCATCCTGGGCCATGGCCTGCGCCCTGCTCATCACCCAGATCCCGTGGACTGACCGCACGGTCCCGCAGGTACTGTTCTGGGCCGGTCTCCTGGCGACGGTGGCGACGATCTGGTTCGACCGGCGCAAGAACGGCTGAACGGACCTGGTCAGCCGTACCCGCAGGCCACCGATAGCGGGCCCTCTCGGGAGCCGCATCGGCTTCGCTTCCAGGTCCTGCCCGTTCCACCGGATGCCGGACCACCCCGTGTGAGCGGGCGGGCAACGTGGGAGCGATGCTGCATGCGCAACGTGATCACCGGTGACGGCGGGCCGTGGTCCCGGGCGACCGGAAACAGAGCGGAGGGGTGCGGCGAGGCCACCGTGCTGCGCCTGGGCACGGTGGCCCGTGCCCCCGGTGATGCGGCGGGGCGATGCCCGTGACCGCCGGCACGGCCCCCGCGCGCCCCGCACCGCCGCGTGCGCGCGCGCTGCTCGCCGCCGCCCACGGCGGGCCCGCTCTGGCCGTCACCGCCGTCACGGGCCTGCTGGCACTCCGCGCCGGTCTGCGCCCGCCGGCCGCCGCCGCCGTCACCGCGGCGGTGTTCACCGGCCAGCTCACCATCGGCTGGGGCAACGACCTGCTCGACCTCGCGCGTGATCGCGCCGTGGGCCGCACCGACAAGCCGCTGGCCATCGGTTCCCTCCCGGTCCGCTGGGTGGCACGCGCCCTCGTCATGGCCGCTCTCGCCTCCCTCGTGCTGTCCGCGCTCGTCGGCTGGCGCAGCGCACTGGTCAACGTCGTCCTCGCCACCGGCGCGGGCCACGCCTACAACGCCGGGCTCAAGGCGACCCCCTGGTCATGGGTGCCGTACACCTGCGGCTTCGGGATGCTGCCCTCGGTCGTCACCCTCGCCGCCGCGCCCCCGCACTGGGCGCCCTGGTGGATGACCGCCGCCGGCGCCGCGCTCGGCGTCGGGGCGCATCTGCTCAACGTGCTGCCCGACCTCGCCGACGACGAAGCCACCGGGGTCCGCGGCCTGCCGCACCGGATCGGCGAACGCCCCTCGCGCGTCCTGGCCGCCGCGCTGC
>NZ_MUKA01000225.1 GCF_002150735.1 Streptomyces africanus | reverse complement strand
GGTTTGGCGGCGGACGGGGGTGGGCTGGGTCACGCGGCCCGGGCCACGTGACCCAGCCCACCCCCGTCCGCCGCCAAACCGCGCGCTGACGTGACGTTCGTCATCCCCGCAGCATCCCGGCGGTGTCCAACTGGGGCGCATATCGCGGCATATGACACTGGCCGATGGCCCAGCGGCGTGGCTCACACCATTCCAATGGGGCGCCGACACCCGCTATGGTCCCGGTCGGTGGGTCGAGGTCCCTCGCCCCCGCCATGCCCTCGGGGGGAGGGAAGGAACCCAAGACGATGCCCGTACCCATACCGCGGCAGAGAGCGATCCCGGCCGTGGAGAGTGGTCAGGCGCAGGCCGAGTCCCGCTGCGACGGCACCGCCGAGCAGTCCGCCAAGGACGCCTCGGCAGCCGCCCCGCGCACGCCGGACACCGCCGGGAACATCACGGACAAGGTGGAGAACAACACCGCCCACACGAATCTGACCCTGCTGCTGATCGAGGACGATCCGGCCGGGTCTCCGATCGTGCCCGACATGCTCGATCAGGCAGGCAAGCCGATCCGCGTCCGCACGGCCCGCAACCTCACCGAGGCCGGGCGGCTGCTGACCGACGACGTCCACTGCATCCTGCTGGACCTCGCCCTGCCGGCGCCGGGCCGCAGCGACTCCGACGACGAGCTCGCCGTGCTCAAGCACGTGCTGGAGCTCGCGCCCCGGCACGCCGTCCTGGCGCTGACCGCCTCGGGCGACGCCGAGCGCGGCGCGGAAGCGGTGCGCGTGGGCGCCCAGGACTACCTCTTCCGCGACGAGCTGGACGGCCGGCTGCTGAGCCGGGCGATCCGCTACGCGGTGGAGCGCAAACGCTCCGAGTCGGCCGAGCGCCGGCTCGCCGAGGGCCGGCTGCGTGCCCAGGAGAACCGCCGCCTGGAGCGCGGTCTGCTGCCGACCCCGCTGCTGGACGGCTCCCCGCTCCGGTTCGCCGCCCGCTACCGCCCGGGCCGCTCGCGCGCCCTGCTCGGCGGCGACTTCTACGACGTCGTGCGCACGCCGGACGGCACCGTCCACGCCATGATCGGTGACGTCTGCGGTCACGGCCCGGACGAGGCCGCCCTGGGCGTGGAGCTGCGGATCGCGTGGCGCGCGCTGACGCTGGCGGGCCTGTGCGGCGACGAGCTGCTGGGCACGCTCCAGCAGGTGCTGGAGCACGAGCGGGCCGACGACGAGATCTTCGCGACCCTGTGCACGGTGGACATCGCACCGGACGGCCGCCGCGCCGGCCTGTGCCTGGCGGGCCACCCGTCGCCGCTGCTGGCCCGCCCGGGCAAGCCGGCCCGCCTGCTGCCGTACGACAACAACGGACCGGCGCTCGGGCTGCTGCCGGGTGCCCGCTGGCCGCGCATGCAGGTGGAGCTGGGCGCCGAGTGGAGCCTGATGCTCTACACCGACGGCCTGATCGAGGGCCATGTCGGCGAGGGCCGGGAGCGGCTCGGCCAGGAGGGCATGACGGAGATGGTGCGCCGCCAGATCGCCGAGGGACTGCGAGGCGAGGAACTGCTGCGGGCGGCGGTGAACGAGGTGCGCAAACTCAACGGTGGCGAGCTGACGGACGACGTGGCGGTACTGCTGCTGGACCGGGTGCCGTAACCCGGCCGGCCCCGAGGTGCTGCCCGGGGAGGGCTTACCGGCCGCCGTTCCAGGGGCCGTACGGGCCGTCGCTGCTGGAGCCGCGGCGGCTGCGGCCGCCGCCGGGGAGGGCGCGGATGGCGGGGCGGACGTCGACCATGTACACGATCGTCGCGATGAGACCGATGATCGGCAGGAACGACAGGATCGGGAAGAGCAGGTTCACCACGAAGGCCAGCGCGAGGACGATCATCCAGAACGGCTTGGTCTTCTTGTCGGCCGCGCGGTAGGCGTCCTCACGCCGCACGGCGGCGTCGAACAACGCGAAGCCGCTGAAAATGATCAGGGCAATGCTCAGAAGCCACATGAACCCTGCGAAGCCCTGCATCAGCACTACGTCCACCACCTGACTCGGCTCGTCCCTACGCGGTCACCGTACCCGTACAACGGGCCGGACACCCCCAGGGTGCCCGGCCCGTTGCGGTCGCTCTGCGCCCTCGGCCGTCCTACTTGGCCGGCGGGGTGCTCTTCTTGGCGGTGCTGGTCTTGCGCGCCGGGGCCTTCTTCGCCGCGGGGGCCTTCTTCGCCGGGGCGGCCGTGGCGGCGGGCTTCGCCGGCTCCGTCCTGACCTCGACCGGCTGGGCCTTCGGCTCGACGGCCACGGCGAGCTCCTCGACGCCCTCGGCGACGTCCTCGATGCCCTCGGCGGCCTCGCCGCGCCAGGTGCGCACGGCCTGCTCGCCGTGCTCGGCGACCTTCTCGTAGGTCTCGCGGGCCTTGACGGCGTACTCGGCGGCCACGCCGACCCCGCGCAGCGCGAAGTCCTGGGCGGTCTCGCCGATCTTCTTCAGATCCGCGTCGATCGTGCTGCCGAGCTTCTTGATGTCGACGTCGATCGAGCCGATGAACTCCGTGACCTTGGTCTGGAGGGTCTCCTGCGTCTCCTTGACGCGGGCGGAGGCCTTCTCCTGGACGGCCTTGGGGTCGGTGTTGCGTACGGCGTCGATCCGCGCGGGGGCCTCGGAGCGCAGCTGCTCCACCAGGGCCGGCACCTTCTTGGCCTGCTGAAGGGCGAGGTCGGCGGTGCCTGCGGCGAAGTAGAGCGGCGTCGGGTCGCTGAAGGTCTTGCGCAGGTCGTCGGTGATGGCCATGGTGATGGTCCTCCCGGATTCTTTTTCGCTTGAGGGTTCGGCTGAGGGTGGTGTGATCCGCAGCGGTACGGCCGGTGCCCTGGTCCGGCTCAGCCGGCCGTCTGCTGCGGGTCGGTGTCGCTGCCGCCGGTGGTCTTGCGGGTCCGGCGGGCGGCGGACGTACCGCCGGTGGTCTTGCGGGCGCGACGGGCGGGCGACGGTGACGTACCCGGTGACGCGGGCGCGGCGCCGTCGCCGCCGTCGGCCGTGCGGGTCCGTGGTATCCCGGTGCCGGCGTGCGGGGCGTCCCCGTCTCCGTCTCTGTCCGCCGCGTCCTCGGCGACCACGAGGTCGACGACCGCGGAGCCGTCGCCGGTCCCGAACCCGTTCTCCTTGCGGAAGGACTCGTAGATCTGCAACAGCACCTGCTTCTGCCGCTCGTTCAGCGTCGGGTCCGCGAGGATGACCGCACGCGTCTCCACCTCGTCCCGGTCCCGCTCGGCGTCGAGGATGCCGGCCCGGACGTACAGCGTCTCGGCGGAGATCCGCAGGGCCTTGGCGACCTGCTGCAACACCTCCGCGCTCGGCTTGCGCAGCCCGCGCTCGATCTGGCTCAGATACGGATTGGACACCCCGGCGGCGTCGGCGAGCTGCCGCAGCGACAGCTGCGCGTTGCGCCGCTGTTCGCGCAGGTAGTCACCGAGATTGCCGACGTTGAGCGATGCCATGACTCCACAGTGCCGCACCCCGCTAACTATTGCAAGCACCTGCTTGCAATAGTGCGCCACACCACCCTGACAGCCGCCTGAGGCGGGGACGCCACCCCGGCGTCCCGTCAGCCCGTGGCGAGCAGCTCAAGCGTGTCGATCACGCGGTTCGAGAAGCCCCACTCGTTGTCGTACCACGCGACCACCTTGACGTGGCGGCCGTCGACGCGGGTGAGGGCCGAGTCGAAGATCGACGAGGCGGGATTGCCCGTGATGTCGGACGACACGAGCGGGTCCTCCGAGTACTCGAGGACGCCGGCGAGCGGCCCCTGAGCCGCGGCGCGGTACGCGGCCAGCACGTCGTCGCGTGTCACGTCGCGGGCGACGGTCGTGTTGAGTTCGACGATCGAGCCCACCGGCACCGGGACGCGGATCGAGTCGCCCGACAGCTTGCCGTCGAGGTTCGGCAGCACCAGGCCGATCGCCTTGGCGGCGCCGGTCGTGGTCGGCACGATGTTGACGCCGGCGGCCCGGGCACGACGGGCGTCGCGGTGCGGACCGTCCTGCAGGTTCTGCTCCTGCGTGTAGGCGTGCACCGTCGTCATGAACCCGTGCTCGATACCGGCGAGGTCGTCGAGCACCTTGGCCAGCGGCGCGAGCGCGTTGGTGGTGCAGGAGGCGTTCGAGACGACCGTGTGCACGGCCGGGTCGTAGGCGTCGGTGTTGACGCCGAACGCGAGCGTGACGTCGGCGCCGTCCGACGGGGCGCTGACGAGTACCTTCTTCGCGCCCGCGTCGAGGTGGGCCCGGGCGGCCTTCGCCGAGGTGAAGCGGCCGGTGGCCTCCAGGACGATGTCCACGCCGAGTTCGGCCCACGGCAGCTGTGCCGGTTCGCGCTCGGCCAGCACGGCGATCCGGCGGCCGTCGACGACGAGGGCGTCCCCGTCGGCGGTCACCGGGCGCCCGAGCCGGCCGGCCGTGCTGTCGTAGGCGAGCAGCCGGGCGAGCGTGGCGGGCTCCGTCAGGTCGTTGACGGCGACGATCTCCAGGGCGCTGTCGCGCTCCAGCAGGGCGCGCAGCACATTGCGTCCGATGCGGCCGAATCCGTTGATGGCGATGCGAGTCATGAGCGATGTCCCTTCCCTCCCCACCAGGCTCGCCCGCGGCCGGCGCCCCTGACAGTGGCGGGATCGCCACGGTTCAAAAGGATCCCGCCACACGCTGCCCCGGGGCTACTCGCCCCGGGTGAAGGTGCGCCGGTACTCGCTCGGTGTGGTGCCGAGGATGCGCTGGAAGTGCAGGCGCAGGTTCGCCCCGGTGCCGAGCCCGATGTCGGCGGCGATCTGCTCCACGCTGCGCTGCGAGCGTTCGAGCAGTTCGCGGGCCAGGTCGATGCGGGCGCGCATCACCCACTGCATCGGCGTGTAGCCGGTCTCCTCGACGAAGCGCCGGGAGAACGTGCGCGGTGAGACGCCGGCCTGCCGCGCCAGGATGTCGAGGGTGAGGGGCTCGCCGAGCCGGTGCAGCGCCCACTCGCGGGTGGCGGCGAACCGTTCGCCGAGCGGCTCGGGGACGCTGCGCGGCACGTACTGGGCCTGGCCGCCGCTGCGGTAGGGGGCCGCGACCAGACGGCGGGCCGCGTGGTTGGACGCGGCCACGCCGAGGTCGCCGCGCAGGATGTGCAGGCACAGGTCGATGCCGGAGGCGGCGCCGGCCGAGGTGAGCACGCTGCCCTCGTCGACGAACAGCACGTTCTCGTCGACCTTGACGAGCGGATGCCTGGCCATGAGCGCCCGCGTGTAGTGCCAGTGCGTCGTGGCGCGCCTGCCGTCGAGCAGGCCGGTGGCGGCGAGCGCGAAGGCGCCCGTCGAGATGGCGGCGAGCCGCGCGCCCCGGTCGTGGGCGGCGATCAGCGCCTCGACGACGGCCTGCGGCGGGTCGTCGCGGTCCGGGAACCGGTAGCCGGGGACGAAGACGATGTCGGCCCACGCGAGCGCGTCCAGCCCGTGGGCGACGGAGTACGCGAGGCCGTCACCGCCGGTCACGAGGCCGGGTGTCGCCCCGCACACCCGCACCTCGTACGGCATGCTCGCGCGGGTCGTGAACACCTGCGCGGGAATGCCGACATCGAGCGGCTTCGCACCCTCCAGCACGAGGACGGCGACGCGATGCAGGCGGGGCGCGGGCACAGGAAGAGGTTACGTGGATGTGCCTTGGACACGCCCGTCAGCCGCTAGCGTGGGGCCGCATGATCGTATGGCTCAACGGCACCCACGGCGCGGGCAAGACGACGACCAGCGCGCTCGTGCAGCGGCTGCTCCCGGATTCGCGGGTGTTCGACGCCGAGAAGGTCGGCGAGACACTCATGGACATCAAGCCGGGGCTGCCGGAGACGGACAACTTCCAGCACTGGCCGCCGTGGCGGCCGCTCGTGGTCGAGACCGCCCGCCGCGTCCTCGACTACACCGGCGGCACCCTGGTGATACCCATGACGGTCCTGGTCGAGCAGTACTGGCGCGAGATCAGCGAGGGTCTGGCCGAACACGCCATCCCGGTACGGCACTTCGTCCTCCACGCCGACCAGGACACCCTCCGCGCGCGCATCGCCGGCGACACCGTGGTCGGCCCCAACTCTTCGTTCCGTCTCCACTACCTCGAGCCCTACGCCGAGGCGGCCCGCACCTGGCTGCACGCCGAGGCGGAGGTCGTCGACACCACGCACCGCACGCCCGCCGAGGCCGCCCAGCTGATCGCGGAGGCCGTCAAGAACTGACACGCCGGCCTCAGCCTCCGACGATGCAGAAGGGGTGCCCCGCCGGATCCGTGAGCACGCGCCATCTGCTCTCGTTCGGCTGCTGCTCCGGCCGGCCCGCTCCCAGCTCCAGCAGCCGGGCCTCGGCCTCCTCCAGATCCGCGACCCGGAAGCAGCAGTGCAGTTGCTGGGGCACGTCCTGACCGGGCCAGTCGGGAGCCCGGTAGTCGTCGACCCGCTGAAAGCCGAGGGAGAGCCCGTCCCCGCCGCCCAGTGAGGCGAACTCGGCGTTCGACCTCGGGTGCGGTTCGAGGCCGGTGGCCGCCTGGTAGAACGCCGCCAGCGCGAGCGGATCAGCGCAGTCCAGGGTTATGGCGCTCAACTTCATCTGTACGGACATGCCGCCTCCTGGCCGATCATCGGGTGGACACACGCGATCACCTTAGAAGCGTCACCGCTCCAAAATCGTTCGACTGACACGCCGTTCACGGCCATGATCCGCACCCATGACGATGTCACCGCGGTTCCTGGTCCGGGCCGCCGCCCGCAACAACGCCGAGTGGTGTGCGGCGATGTGCCGGGCGCACGGCGTGGCGGGTGAGTTCGGGGAGGAGGCGTGGGCCGCGGCGGGGCGGGCGCCGGTCCACTACCCCGACGCGGTGACGCTTGAGCCGGGCGTCGACCCGGACGCGCTCGTGGCACGGGTCGACACGGGCGCGCCCGGTGCCTCGGTCAAGGACAGCTTCGCCGATCTCGATCTGACGGGGGCCGGTTTCCGGGTGCTGTTCGAGGCGCGGTGGATCCGTCGGCCCGGGGGTGCGGCCACGCCCGCCCGCACCCCCGGGCCGACGGATCTCGCGTGGGACGTGGTGCGCGACGCCGGCGCCCTGCGTGCCTGGGCGCCGGCCTGGGACGACGGCGCCGGGCACGCGGGCCTCTTCCGGGACGGGCTGCTCGCCGACCCGCAGACCTTCGTGATCGCGGGACGGTCCGGTGACGGGCGCGTCGTCGCCGGGGCGGTGGCCACCCGTAGCGCGCACGTGGTCGGCGTCTCCAACGTCTTCGGGCGGGACGGCGGGCCCGACGCGGCCTGGCCGGGCGTGCTGCATGTGCTCGGCCGGCGCTTCCCCGCCCTGCCCGTGGTCGGGTACGAGAGCGGCGACGACCTGGAGACCGCCGTCCGGCACGGCTTCGAGCCGGTCGGCCCGTTGCGGGTGTGGCTGCACGGCGCGTAGCGGCGGGCCCGCCCGCGGCTACCGCGGCTTGTACGCCAGGAACGTGCCAATCTGCCGCTTGGTCCCCTCCTCCGGCTCCTGCACCACACGCGTCGTGACGACCAGCCCGGCCCGGTGGAGCAGTTCGGCGATCCGGTCCGGCGGCAGCAGGTACGACTCGTAGGACACCGGGTGGTCGCCGTAGGCGTGCGAGGGGCGCAGGTGCTCGCCGCCGCCCACCGGGCCGGCCAGCATCAGCCGGCCGCCGGGCGCGAGGGTGCGGTGGAACTCGGCGAACACGGTCGGCAGCCACTGCGGCGGGGTGTGGTGGGTGGAGTAGTACGCCAGGATGCCGCCGAGTTCGCCGCTGCCGGTCTCCAGTGCGGTCATCGAGCCGACGGTGAAACGGAGATCCGGGTACGCCTCCCGGGCCAGTCCGACCATCTCCGGCGACACGTCCACGCCGAACACCGGCACGCCCAGGGCGGCCAGATGAGCCGTCACCTTGCCCGGTCCGCAGCCCAGGTCGGCCACCGGCCCGGGGTGCGGCGGCCGGACGAGCTCGGCGAAGGCGGCCAGCATCGCGCGCGACACCGGGTCCAGCTCGGCCGGCTCCTTGACGAGCCGGGCGTAGTCGGCGGCGACGGTGTCGTAGGACTCTCGTACGGCGGTGAGGTGGGAGGGCTCGGTCATGCCGCGAAGGTAGACGACGGGGCTGACAGGGCCGGGCCGTCACGCCGAGCGAGCACCTGCCGGTCCCCCGCCCGTACTCCGACGCCAGTACGCCGCTTTACTCCTGCCGTCAGACGCCACCGCCACCCCCCGCCCGGCACGGTGGCAGCGTGAAGCCGAAGCAGAAGTCCCCCTCGATTCCGACACTCGGCCGCCCGGCGCGCAGGGCCGTTCTCGTCGTCCACGTCACCGCCTCCGCGGCCTGGCTCGGGCTCACGCTCGGGCTGCTCGCCCTCGGGAGCACCGCGGCCTCCACCGGGTCCGCCGTGACCGTGGAGTCGTCCGTGCGGGCCATGAAGCTCTTCGCCGACTGGCTCCTGCTCCCCGTCGCGTTCCTCACGCTGCTCAGCGGACTGGTGCTGTCCCTGGGCACGCCGTGGGGACTCGCCCGGCACCGCTGGGTCTGGACGAAGTTCTGGCTGACCCTCGCCACGACCACCGCCACGGTGTTCGCCCTGCGCCCCGCGGTGAACTCGGCGGTCACCGCCGTCGCCGCGGGCGGGCCCCTGCCCGATGCCGGTGACGTGCTGTTCGGGCCGGTCGTCTCGCTGTCCGCCTACGTCTTCATGACGGTGATCTCCGTCCTGAAGCCCTGGGGTCCGACCAGGCGGGGCAGGAGGCTGCGGGCACCCGTCGGGCGTCCTCTCCAGGACGCCTGAGCCAGCATTCGACCTTCCTAACAGCACTGAGATTTGCCTAATACTCTTAGGCAAGTGCACACTACCTTCTGGCAGAAGGGAGTGGCCGTATGGCGCGCGTAGGACTGACACCGGAACGCCTGACACAGGCAGGTGCCGAGCTGGCCGACGAGGTCGGCTTCGATCAGGTGACCGTCTCGGCGCTCGCCCGCCGGTTCGACGTCAAGGTCGCGAGTCTGTACTCGCACGTGAAGAACTCCCAGGACCTCAGGACCCGGATCGCCCTGCTCGCGCTCACGGAACTCGCCGACCGGGCCGCCGACGCCCTGGCCGGGCGGGCCGGCAAGGAAGCCCTGGCCGCCCTCGCGAACGTCTACCGCGACTACGCCCGGGAGCACCCCGGTCGTTACGCCGCCGCCCAGCTGCGGCTCGACCCGCAGACGGCGGCGGCCAGCGCGGGCGTCCGGCACGCGCAGATGACCCGGGCGCTGCTGCGCGGCTACGACCTGACGGAACCGGACCAGACCCACGCGGTCCGGCTGCTGGGCAGCGTCTTCCACGGGTACGTCAGCCTGGAGATGGGCGGCGGGTTCAGCCACAGCGCTCCCGACACCGACGACACCTGGGCCCGGATCCTCGACGCCCTCGACACGCTGCTGCGGAACTGGCCCGCACCCCCCACCGACCCCCGAGGCTGACACCATGCACTCCGAGCACGACTGGATCACCACCCCCCTCACGGCGGACCTGCTGCGCGGGGCCCTCGACCTGGAGCGCACCGAGCACGGGCTGCTCCCGCACCGGCTGCCCGCCCGGGCCCGCGCGCAGAACACCAACGCCCAGCTGGCCATGGCCGAGGCCCAGCCGTCCGGCGTACGGCTGGCGTTCCGTACCGCCGCGACCGCCGTCGAGCTGGACACGCTGCGCACCAAGCGCGACTACGCCGGCTTCCCGCCCCGCCCGGACGGCCTGTACGACCTGCTCGTCGACGGCCGCCCGGCCGGCCAGGCCACGGGGACGGGCGGCAACGTCCTCACGATCGACATGGCCACCTGGGACGGCGAGGTCACGCAGGGCCCGGTCGGCACCGTCCGCTTCACCGGTCTGCCCGCGCGGGAGAAGGACGTCGAGATCTGGCTGCCGCACAACGAGACCACCGAGCTCGTCGCCCTGCGCACCGACGCGCCCGTCGAGCCCGTGCCGGACCGCGGGCGCAGGGTGTGGCTGCACCACGGCAGTTCGATCAGCCACGGCTCCGACGCCGCGAGCCCGACCGCCATCTGGCCCGCGATCGCCGCGTCGCTCGGCGGTGTGGAACTGGTCAACCTCGGTCTGGGCGGCAGCGCGATGCTCGACCCGTTCACCGCGCGCGCCATGCGGGACACCCCGGCCGACCTGATCAGCGTGAAGATCGGCATCAACATCGTCAACGCGGACGCGATGCGGCTGCGCGCGTTCGGTCCGGCGGTGCACGGTTTCCTCGACACGATCCGCGACGGGCACCCCGACGCCCCGCTGCTGGTCGTCTCCTCGATCCACTGCGCCATCCACGAGACCACGCCCGGCCCCACGGCCCCGGACATCAACGCGCTCGGCGAGGGCCGGCTGCGGTTCGCCGCGATGGGCGACCCGGCGGAGGTGCCCGCCGGGAAGCTGACGCTCGGCGTCATCCGGGAGGAACTGTCCCGCATCGTCCGGCAGCGCGCCGCCGACGACCCGAACATCCACTACCTCGACGGCCTCGACCTCTACGGCGCGTCCGACGCGGCCCGGCTCCCCCTCCCCGACGAGGTCCACCCGGACGCCGCCACCCACCGCCACATCGGCGAATGCTTCCACGCACTGGCCTTCACCGAGGACGGCCCCTTCGCCCAGCGCTCCTGACCTCCCGCGACGGCGTCCCCACCCTGGGGACGCCGTCGCGCCCGGCGGGTCAGAACGGCAACGGCCGCCCCCGCACCACGTCCAGCCGTGTCACCGCCCGCGTCAGCACCACGTAGAGCCGGTGCAGCCCCCGTTCCTCCGCCTCGGCGATCGCCGCCGGCTCGACGGCCACGACGTGGTCGTACTCGAGGCCCTTGACGACGCTCGCCGGTACCAGGGACACCCGCGCACCGAGTTCCTCGGGTCCCGCCGCGTCGAGGCCGGCCGCGTCCAGGGCCGCCCGGATCCGGGGCACGTCCGCGTCCGCCGCGACGATCCCGACCGAGCCCTCCCGCCCCACTGCGTCCCGGACCGCGTCCACGACCGCGCGGGGCACCCCGTCCGGGTCCGTCTCGCGCATCCGCAGCTCCCCGTCCCCGCGCAGCGAACGGGCGGCCGGTACGTCCACGTCCAGCCGCTCCAGCAGCCGGTTGGCGAGGCCGACGACCGCGCGCGGCACGCGGAAGCCGGTGGTCAGCTCGACCACGGCCGCGTCCGGTTTCCCCAGGTGCGCCAGGACGGCCCGCCACGACCGGGCCGCCCACGGTGTCGTCCCCTGCGCCAGGTCGCCCAGGACCGTCAGCGAACCGAAGGGCGCCCGGCGGGCGATGGCCCGGCACTCCATCGGGGACAGGTCCTGCGCCTCGTCGACGACGACATGCCCGTATCCCTCCGGGTGCTCGATCAGCCCGGCGACCTCGTCGAGGAGCACCAGATCGGCGGCCGACCAGCGCGCCGACTTCCACGACCGGGGCGGTTCGTGCCACAGCAGCGCCCGCTGCTCGCCGGGGTCCAGCAGCCCGTCGGCGGCCTCCGCCAGCGCCCCGGGGTCGCCGAGCAGTGCGGCCACGACCTCTTCGGGCCGCACCCGGGGCCAGACGGCGTCGACGTACGCGGACACGGGCCGCGCCCGCTCGATCCGGCGCACCCAGGCGTTGGGGGGCGGCCCGGCCCGCCGTTCGGCCTGCTCGCGCAGGCACCGCACGATCCGCGCCCGCACCCGCTCCCGCCCGACCCCGTACGGCGGTTCCTCCTCCCGCACGTCCGCCACGATCCCCTCCAGGGTCCGCGCCGGCACCCGCCAGCGGTACGACCCGTCCGGCACGGCGAGGGAGCCGGCCCCCTCGGCGCGGACGCGCGCGTACAGCGCCCGCCGCAGCACCTCGGCCATCCGGGCGTCGTGCTTGACGACGGCGGCCGCCGGCTCGTCATGGCCCCTGACCGGATGCCGCGCGATCTCCTCGGCCGGCGTCGACTGCCGCACACCGGTCTCGCCGAGGGACGGCAGGACCTCCGCGATGTACGACAGGAAGGTGCGGTTGGGCCCGAGGATCAGCAGACCGCCGCGCCGGATGCGCTGCGGGTGCGTGTAGAGCAGATACGCGGCCCGGTGCAGCCCGACGGCCGTCTTGCCGGTGCCGGGCGCCCCCTGCACGCACACCGACGCCGCCAGGTCCGCGCGTACGAGGTCGTCCTGCTCGGGCTGGATGGTCGCGGCGATGTCCCGCATGGGCCCGACGCGTGGCCGTTCGATCTCCCGGGCGACGATGTCGCTGGTCCGCGTCTCGCCCTGCCCCAGGTGCTCGTCCTCCAGGCCGGTGAGGTCGGCGGAGTCGCCCCGGCTGCCGGGCGCCCACCCGAACCGGCGGCGCACGGCGACGCCCTGCGGGTCGCGGGCCGAGGCCTGGTAGAAGGCGCGCGAGACGGGCGCACGCCAGTCGACGACGAGGGGCGGCTGTGCCGGATGCTCGGAGATCCGCAGCCGCCCGATGTGCAACTGCCCGTCCTCCCCCCGCAGGGCCCCGAAGAACAAGGGCCCCTCGGGCAGTTCGCGCAGCGCCTTGGCCTGGCTGCGCAGCCGGTACCCGAGCACCTCGGCATCGGCGCCGGACGCGGAGACGTCCTCCCCGATGACGACCTGCTCGTCGGCCCCTTCGACCATCGCGGCGAGGGCGGCCCGGCAGCGGTCGTGGTGGGCGCGTTCACGGTCGAGGACATGCTGAAGGGCAGGCTCGGTCGACGTCATTCCACAGAGCGTACCGGGAAAACGCAACCAAGTTAAATTTATTACTCGGTATCACCCCTGAGACTGGGCGGCAGCCCGGCCGCCAGCCACCCGAACGCCCGCTCCGCCGCCGCCACCGCGTCCGCCCGTACGTCCTCCACCGGCTCCCCCGCCGCGATCCGCCGCCAGTTCTCCATCGCGAGGATCCGCCGCACGGCCATGATCTGACCGGCCGCGAGCCGCGCGTCCAGATCACCCCCGAGCGCCTCGGCGAGCGCGGCCTCGGACCGCTCCTGGTGCGTGTGCGCCCGGGCGACCAGGGAGGGCGTCCCGTAGAGCAGCCGGTGGAAGGCGAGCACCCGGGGATCGTCGTTGAGCCCGGTCACGGGATCGCACCGCTCCAGCCCCTGAAGGAAGTGCCGCCGCAGCGCCTCCACGGGCTCGTCCTCCGCCTCGGCCACCACCCGCGCGGCCTCGCCCTCGTGGTCGGCGATCCGGTGCAGCACCAGATCCTCCTTCGCCGGGAAGTACCGGAACAGCGTCGGCTTGGAGATCTCGGCCGCCGCCGCCACCTCGGCGACGGACACCGCGTCGAACCCCTTCTCCAGGAAGAGCCCGATCGCGATGTCCGACACGACCTGGTACATCCGCTGCTTCTTGCGCTCCCGCAGCCCGATCTCACTCATGCGGCGAGCCTACGCAGAAGGACCCTGGACCGGAGTCCGCCTCAGGACGTCTGCCAGCGGATCAGCGCGGCGATGATCTGCGAGCGGCTCGGCACCTGCGCCAGGCCGAGCGGCCGTGCGGCGGCGGTGAGGATCTTCTGGAGCTTGCCGGCCGCCACGGGCAGGGCCACCCAGTTGAAGGCCGCGTCCTCGCGCAGGGACAGCGAGACCCGGATGACATCGGTGAAGACCGACTGCGCCCGCTTGAAGTCGAGGATCAGCGGCAGGTCCCGCTCCCACCCGGCCGAGCTGCCCGGCCGGATCCCCTCGACCAGGTCGCACCACTCACGGACCATCCGGTTCTCCTGATCGCCCGGGTAGCGCATCAGGTACAGATGGGTGGCCAGGTCGTAGAGCGGATCGCCCAGCATGGCCAGCTCCCAGTCGATGGCCCAGAGCCGGCCCTCCGGGTCGAGGACGAAGTTCTCCCGGTGCAGATCCGCGTGCAGGAGACAGAACGGGCGCTCCTGGAGGCCCAGGACGTGCTTCCTCAGGAGGGTGAACGATTCGTCCGAGATACCGAGCGCGTGGAACAGGCCGGCGAACTCCGTGTGGTTCTTCCGGTAGACCTGCTCCTCGACGAAGACGATCAGACGCTCCAGAAAGCCGTCGCTGTCCCCGTTCTCGGCCCGGTCGCGGTCCTCGCAGCGCCGCTCCACCCGCAGCATGTCCGGCGTGACCCGCACCATCTCCCGGAAGAGGTCGACGATCTGCGCGAACACCGGGTCGGGAACGCGCCGCCCCGGCCGCCGCTGCTCACCGAGCGTCCGCCCCTCGATGAAGCCCTGGAATCCCATACCGGCGACATCGACGATGGCGGGGACGCGGCTGATGTGCTCCTGGAGGGCGCGCAGCAGCGCCTCCTCCGACCTGAAGCACCTTCGGTCGAACCACAGGATCTCGGAGCGCGGCTCGCGGACCTTGACGGTCCGTGTCCCGCCGGGGAGCGCGAGGACATAGGTCTCGTGGTGGTACCCCTTGAGCGGCCCCGTGACCAGGCTCGGGTCGCCGCTCATCTCGACTGCTCGCTGCCGAGCACCGGAGACCGATGGGGGTGTCATTGGGTGGTTCAGCCTGCCCCGGTGGTGCGGATGGTGTAAGGGGGAAGGCACGTTACTCCACCGGACGCCGTGATCAGGGGAGAACCGGGCTATCGATCCGAACTCCCCCCTCCCAGGTGAACACCCCTAGCCGCGCAGCACCCGCAGTACGGGCTCCAGGGATTCGATCACGGTCTCGGCTCCCGCTTCCTTGAGGATCTTGGCCTTCCGCGGGTTGCTCGCGTACCCGAGGAACGGCACTCCGGCCCGGGCGGCGGCCTCGTGGTCCGGAGGGGTGTCGCCGATCATCAGGGCGTCGGCCGGGGCCGCGCCCATGGCGTTCAGCGCCCGGTTGAGGCAGTGGGGGTCCGGCTTCAGGTGGTGGAGTTCCTGGGTGCGGCCGTAGATGTGCGGGGCGAAGCAGCCGGCGATGCCCCGGCCTTCGAGGTACGTGCGCACCACCCGCGGGGAGTTGTTGGTGGTGATCGCGAGTCCGGAGCCCACCGCGGACCAGGTGCGTATGAGCGGATCCGCGTACGGGGTCGGCATCGCCGAGGACGCGGCCCGCAGCTCTTCCTGGGTGAGACGTTCCTCCAGCTCCGCGACGAGGTCGCTGCCGGGGTGCCGGCGGTCCACGGCGCGCAGGACGACCTGCGGGTCGAGCGACTCGCGTTCCTTCTCCGTCAGCAGGCCGTGCAGGCCCCGGCCCTCCAGCCAGGACACCAGGTCGCCCGCCACCCCGGCCGCCGAGTGCCGGGCGAACAGCCGGCAGATGGGACCGTCGAAGTCCCACAGCACGACACGGGCGCCTTTGATCAGAGTCGGAAGGTGGTACTGATCGTTCTCGTTCTCGACTGTCGTCGAACCAGTCTGTGTCGTATCAGGAGTCACTAGGAGAGTGTCAGGTCCGTGGTGATGGTTTCCCAGAGGGCGTCGAACCACTTCTGGGATTCCTGGACGAACGCCGCGTCCCGCAGGCCCGCCCGTTTCACGAAGGAGAAGAGGAGCGACTGGGAGCCGAGGACGTCGTACATGTCCAGCGTCTGGCTGCCCCATTCCTCCGCGCGCCTGGTCAGCATGTAGTAGCCGATCAGCGCCTCCTCCTGGTTGAGCAGGTACAGCTTCACCGGCGGGGTGAAGGGCAGCGCGCGGAACGTGACGTGCACGTCGATGCCGTGCGTGGAGCGCAGGGCGAGCAGGTTGTGCTGGAGGACCTGACCCTGGGCGTTGCGCATCGTCAGCCAGCGCTTGTGGACCGGATTGTCGTCGCCGTGCGCCTCCACCGGTACCGGGAAGGCCAGCTCGATGTCCCGGGAGGGCACCAGGATGCGGACGTCGATCGACTCGGGGTGGATACGGCCCTCGTGGATCAGGCGGAGCGGCTCGCCGATGGCGACCATCAGGGTCTCCGCGGTGTGGCAGACGACGTCGACACGGACCCGGCGGGCCGAGAAGGCCTCGGTGAGCCGCGGTGCCAGGCCCACCATCGTCGGCTGGGGCTCGCCGCGGGCCGGGGCGGGCGCGGCGATCCGCGGCGGGCTGCCCTTGCTGACGTTGGTGAGCAGGCCGTCCTCCTGGAGCGCCCGCAGGGCCTGACGCACGGCGCCGCGTTCCACGCCGAACTCCTCCGCCAGTTCGGCCTGGGTGGGCAGGCGGTCGCCCGGCTTGAGCTCCCCGGCGCGGATACGTTCCCGCAGGATGTCGGCGATCTTCTGGGGCGACTGCCTGCTGCTGCCGTTCACTGCCACGCTCTCCTGAGTCACGACCAAACGCTACAACTTTGATCCATCTGGCGGGAGTTGCTTGAAAGTTGTTTATTACTAGTAGCCAAGTGGGGACAACTTAATCAGAGTTGGTTGCCAACTTGCTTGAGTTGGCGGAAGTTTTGCTTCCGAAGGGGGAACCCAGATGCCCGCCCTCGCTCTCCTCTCCGCTGCCTTCGTCGTCGCCTTCGAGCAGCTCGTCCAGTGGAAGTACGGCCCGGCCGGAATCGTCGGGCTGATCCTTCTCACCGTGGGCATCAAGGCCAAGAGCCCGGCCGTCAGCTCCGCGGGAGCGGTCGTGCTCGCGCTGCTGATGACGGGCCCCGTCCGTTGACGTCAGCTCGTCAGCTCGTCAGCACCAGCTCCGAACTGATCGTCTCCCACAGTGCGTTGAACCACAGGTGCGACTGCTCGACGAACGTCGTGTCGCGCAGGCCGGGGCCCTGCTGGAAGGAGAACAGCATCGACTGGGTGCCCTGGGCGTCGTACATCTCCAGGTGCTCATGGTCGATCTCGGCCTCCCGGCGCATCAGCGTGTAGTACGCGAACAGCGCCTCGGTGTTGTTGAGCAGGTACAGCTTCACCGGCGGGGTGAAGGGCAGCGCGCGGAACGTGACGTGCACGTCGATGCCGTGCGTGGAGCGCAGGGCCAGGAGGTTGTGCTGGAGGACCTGGCCCTGGGCGTTGCGCATCGCCAGCCACCGCTCGTGCACCGAGTCGTCGCCGTGCCCCCCGACCGGCACCGGGAAGGCGAGGTCGATGTCCCGGCTCGGCAGCAGGACCCGGACGTCGACCTTGGCCGGTTTCAGCCGTCCGGCGTGGATCTGCCGCAGCGGCTCACCGATGGCGAGGGTGAGGGAGATGGCGGTCAGGCACACGGCGTCGATCTCGACGTGCTCCGCCGCGAAGGCCGTCGCTATCCGGGGCGCGAGGGCCACCGTGGTGGGCAGGGGCGGGGCTTGTGGGCCGGTCAGCGCCCTGGCGGGATCGGGGGCGACGGTCGCCGGGCTGCCCTTGGACACGTTGGTGAGCAGCCGCTCGGACTGAAGGGTGCGCAAGGCTTGGCGGACGGCACCGCGCTCGACGCCGAACTCGTGTGCCAGCTGGGCCTGGGTGGGCATGCGTTCACCCGGCCGCAGCGCTCCTGACCTGATCCGGGCGCGCAGTTCGTCGGCCACCTCGTGATGTGTCCTCTGTGGCCGTTGCGACCTCTTCCGTCCAGTGACGGGGGCGTGTTCCGGGTCCACAACCAAACAGTACAACTTCCCGCCATCTTCCGGCAGTTCATCACTAGGTGGTTATGAGCCGCTTCCAAGCGGAGATAAGTACAGTGAAGTTGGTCACCAACTTGGGTGACATGGTCAGGCCTTCACGAGGTTGGCCATCCATCATGGGGCTCCCTTCCGGAGGGGAGCCGGGAGCCCCGGACAGCTCGCTACGGATGCGGGATCCCTGTCGCCGGCGGAAGGAGGGCAGCTCAGAACATGTCCGGGCACCAAGGCCGCCTGGACGTACGCAGCAGGGCGTCGGCCTTCCGGGCGGCGCCCGCTCGTTCTTCCTGCACCCGGCCCAGCGCCGCCAGCCGCACCGCCGACTCGTCGCCGAGCCACAGCGCCGCCAACTCCCCCAGTCCAATTACCACGTCCGCGCTCCGCGTGGTCGGCGCACAGGACGCCCCGGCCGCCGAGGCCTCCAGACGGTAGCGCCCCCCGGTCAGCCCGTCCACGCTGGCGACCTCCAGCACCAGCGCCCCCTCCCCCTCGTACGTCCGCGCCTCAAGCGCCCGTTGGACGTCGAGGATCCGCACCCACAGCCAGTCCGCCAGCGAGGTGATCCTGGCCGCCCGCGGATCCGGCAGGAGGAGCGGGAGCAGGTCGTCGGGCGCCCGCCAGCCGCTCTTGACCGTCACGACCCAGTCGATGGAGCACAGGTACCGCCACAGGGCGTGCTCCGCGGCCGGTGTCGCGCCGAGCAGCCACTGCACGGTGGCCGTGTTCAACGGCTGCTTGGCGTCACCCCAGTTGTCGTCGACCTCGTAGGCGGCCATGCCCTCGACCTCGCCGGACGCCGAGCGGTACACGGCGAAGAAGGGCAGCTTCCACGACGGGTCGAACCGCAGGGCGCCGGTGTTGAGCTGCCACCACATCTCGTCGCGGGTGATGACACCGGGCCGGGTGCGGCGCAGCCGCTCGTGCAGCTCCGGGCCGAGCTTGCGGACGTCCTCACCGTCCACCAGGTCGATCCGCCCGCCGTCCGCCGGGCCCGCCCAGCGGGCGTCGAGACCGGCGCGCGGCACGTCGACCGTCCACTCGGACGTCCAGGTCGCCGGCCCGAAGCCGTACCGGCCGTATATCGGGTACTCGGCGGCGATCAGCGTCGCGACGACGTCCCCGCGCTCCTTCGCGGCCGCCAGGTCCTGCGCCATCATGCGGCTGAGCAGCCCGCGGCGGCGGTGCGTGGCGGTGACGGTGACGCCCGAGACGGCGTCGGCCGGGACACTCGCCCCGCCCACCACCGTGAGCTCCTGGTCGAAGGACCGGAAGGTCGCCACACACCGGCCGCCGTCGAAGGCGCCGAGGTAACGGCCGGGGACGAACCGCCGGCGACGCCCCTCGATCTCCTCCTCGGACAGGGCCGACGCCCGCAGGAAGCCGGTGTTCACGGCACGCAGCCAGTCGGCGAACTCGGCTTCCGTAACGGGGCGTACGTCGATGCCGTCGGCGCGGGGAGCGGTGGTCATGGCATCACGCTAGGCGGAGGGCCGGTCGGTGTCGCGTCAATATCCGACCGGCCCTCCCCGGACACCCCCCGGCACCTCATACCAGCAGGTCGTCGACCTGGGCCTCCCCCTCGCGGTACCGGCGCGCGATCTCCGCGCTGCACTCGTCGGCCGTGCGCTGGAGCCGCTGCCGCCGCCGGGAGACCTGCTGCTCGTAGCGCACGAGCCGGCCCATCGCGGTGTTCAGCTCCAGGTCCGTGCGGGCGTCCAGGTCGGACAGCTCGACCTCGGCGAGCATCTCCGCGGCCAGCCGCCGGTACTCCTCGCCCTGCGGTGTCCCCAGGGTCAGATGACGGGCCGAGGAGCGGTGCCGGGCCGGGGCGTCCCGCAGGATCTCCGCGAGCCGCTCGACGACGGACGCCTCCGCGGGTACGGCGACGGAGGCCGCGCCCACCGGGGTGCGCCGGGCCAGCTCCGCCCGCAGGATGTCGATCCGCCCCTGGAGCAGCCGCCGCACGTAGCTGAGGTCGGCTTCGTCGCGCTGGGCGTCGCGGCGCAGCGTGCGCAGTTCGGGCAGGCTCAGCGTGGTCAGACCGTGCTCGGGAGCGTCCGAGGGCAGCGGCGGGCTGTCGGTGCGCTGTGTGGGCGGCCGGTGGTACTCCGCCCCCGTGTGGCTGGACCAGACGGTCCCCCGCGGATGTCCGGTACTGGATGTGCTCATGTGCCTCAACCGTCCCCTCGACCGGTGTGTGAAAGCATCGTGCCACCCCAAGTGGCCGCTATGGGAACGAGTGCCCCCGATAGACCCCAGATGGGCGGTTAAGCAGCAAAATACGGCCGTGCGCGGCCTGTTGGCCTCCGGGCAAACCACCCTTTCGGGCCATGCGCGAACCGCGCGAAGCGCGAAAGTCACCGCCCTGCATGATGGACGTATGCGAGCAGTGGTGCAGAGGGTGGACGGCGCGAGCGTCGTCGTGGACGGCGAGACCGTAGGGGCGATCGAGGGCGAGGGGCTGTGCGTCCTCGTCGGCGTCACGCACGAGGACACCAAGGAGAAAGCGGCCCAGCTGGCCCGCAAGCTCTGGTCGGTCCGCATGCTGCACGACGAGAAGTCGTGCAGCGACATCGACGCCCCACTGCTGGTGATCAGCCAGTTCACCCTGTACGGCGACGCCCGCAAGGGCCGCCGCCCCACCTGGAACGCCGCCGCCCCCGGCGATGTCGCCGAGCCGCTGGTCGACGAGGTGGTCGCCCAGCTGCGCGCGCTGGGCGCGACGGTGGCCACGGGCCGTTTCGGAGCGGCGATGCGTGTATCACTGACGAACGACGGCCCGTTCACCGTGCTGATCGAGATCTGACCCGAAAGAACGACAAGCCTTACGGCTCGACGACGACTTCCTGGGCCGCGGCGGTGTCGCCGGCTACGAGCGGGGCGTCCACGGCCACGTTCCGCTTCACCAGGGCGAGGGCGACCGGGCCCAGCTCGTGGTGGCGTGCGGAGGTCGTGATGAAGCCGACCTTCCGGCCGTCGGGTCCGTCGTCGGCGAGCCGGACCTCGGTGCCGGCCACCGGCAGGTGGACCTCGCTGCCGTCCAGGTGCAGGAAGACCAGCCGGCGCGGCGGCTTGCCCAGGTTCTGCACCCGGGCCACCGTCTCCTGACCCCGGTAGCAGCCCTTCTGGAGGTGCACCGCCGAGCCGATCCAGCCCAGCTCGTGCGGGATGGTGCGGTGGTCGGTCTCGAAGCCGAGCCGGGGCCGGTGCTGCTCCACGCGCAGCGCCTCGTAGGCGAGGATCCCGGCGGGCGGCCCGGCCTGCTCGGCGTACGCCTCCAGGCCGTCGCGGGGCAGGAACAGGTCCCGGCCGTACGGCGTCTCCCGTACGACGACGCCCTCGGGCACCTCGGTGATGGAGCCGGCCGGCAGGTGCACGACCGCGATGTCGGCCGTCCGGTCGGCGACCTCGACCTTGTAGAAGAACTTCATGGACTCCAGGTACGCGATCAGCGCGTCCTGGGTGCCCGGCTCCACATGGGCCCAGACGGTCTCGCCGTCGTCGACGAGGTACAGCGCGTGCTCGATGTGGCCGTGCGCGGAGAGGATCAGCGCCTCGGTGGCCTGGCCCGCCGGGAGGTCGCTGACGTGCTGGGTGAGCAGCAGGTGCAGCCAGGCGAGCCGGTCCTCGCCGGTGACGGCGACGACCCCCCGGTGCGAGAGGTCCACGAAACCGGTGCCGTCGGCGAGGGCACGCTGCTCGCGGAACAGATCCCCGTAGTGGGCGGCGACGCCTTCGTCCACGCCCTCGGCGGGGACGGCGCCGGGCAGGGTCAGCAGGGGGCTCTTCATATCCGTAAGCCTACGACTCGGTAGTTGAAGCCTTGAGCGCGCAGTCCTCGCACCGGCCGAAGATCGCGAAGTGCTTCATGTCGGTGTCGAACCCGAACGTCTGCCGCAGCTTCGCGGTGAACTCGGCGGCCACGGAGACATCCGCCTCGATGACGTTCTGGCAGTCACGGCAGACCAGGTGGAGGTGATGGTGCCGGTCCGCGAGGTGGTACGTCGGCGCCCCGTGCCCCAGATGGGCGTGGCTGACCAGGCCGAGCTCCTCCAGCAGCTCCAGCGTCCGGTACACCGTGGAAATGTTGACCCCCGACGCCGTCTTCCTCACTTCCACGAGGATGTCGTCGGGGGTCGCGTGCTCCAGGGTGTCCACGGCTTCGAGCACGAGTTGCCGCTGCGGGGTCAGCCGGTAGCCGCGCTGCCGCAGATCGCTCTTCCAGTCGGTGCTCACCACACCGGCCAGTCTAGGACTACTTGAAGAAAGCGATCCCGTCGTCGGGCATGTCGTCGGGCAGGGCCTTCGCCCAGCGCTCGACCTCCTCCGGGGTGACGACCTTCTTCAGGTGGGCCGACATGTAGGGGCGCAGCTCCACCTCGGGGGTCTGCTTCTCGCCCACCCACATCAGGTCGCTCTTGACGTAGCCGTAGAGCCGCTTGCCGCCGGTGTACGGCTGGGAGGCGGCGGTGCGGGCCACCGCGTCCGTCACGAGGTCGATCTGCGGCTTCTTGTCGGCCAGCTCGCCGTACCAGATCTCGATGACACCGTCGTCGCGGGTCATCGTCACCTCGACCTTGCGCTCGGCGTCGATCCGCCAGAAGCCGTGCTCGGACTCCAGCGGCCGGACCTTGTTGCCGTCCTTGTCCAGCACCCAGCTGTGAGAGCGGTACTCGAGGAAGTCCCGGCCGTCGTGGGTGAAGGCGACCTCCTGCCCGAAGTTGCACTTCTCGGAGCCGGGGAAGTCGTGCACACCGGCCCCGGCCCAGTTGCCGAGCAGGAAGGCGAGCGGGACGAGGTCCTTGTGGAGGTCGGACGGGATCTCGATCATGGGAACTTCCTAGACGTGGGTCAGCGCTGGCCCTGGTACAGCTTCTTCACGGTCAGTCCGGCGAAGGCGAGGACGCCGACGGCGACCAGGACCAACAGGATTTCGAAGAAAAGCTCCACGGGGTGCTCCTTGAGCGGGGTGCGGTTGTGTGCACAGGGCCGCGCCCAGCTTACGCGGGCGCTTTCGGCACTACGATTCCGGCTATGGCGAAGAAGCTGGTGATCAAGGTGACGGCGGGGGCGGACGCCCCCGAGCGGTGCTCCCAGGCGTTCACGGTGGCGGCGGTGGCCGTCGCCAGCGGCGTCGACGTCTCCCTGTGGCTGACCGGCGAGTCCGCCTGGTTCGCCCTGCCCGGCCGCGCCGCCGAGTTCGAGCTGCCGCACGCGGCCCCGCTCCCCGACCTCCTCGACTCCGTCCTGGCCGCCGGCCGCGTCACCCTGTGCACGCAGTGCGCGGCCCGCCGCGAGATCACGGAGCAGGACGTCCTGAAGGGCATCCGCATCGCGGGCGCCCAGGTCTTCGTCCAGGAGGCCATGGCGGACGAGACGCAGGCGCTCGTCTACTGAGACGCCTCCGTGGCCTCCGTGTAGAGGCAGAACGGATGGCCCGCCGGGTCGAGGAGCACCCGGACATCGGCCTGCGGCTGGAAGGCGGCGAGACGGGCCCCGGCGGCGACGGCCCGCGCGGTCTCGCGTTCCAGGTCGTCGACCTCGATGTCGAGGTGGATCATCATCTGCTGCCGGTCCGGCGTGCTCGGCCAGACGGGCGGCCGGTAGCCGGGCTCGGTCTGGAAGGACAGTCCGGTACCGCCGTCCGGCGGCCGGATGTGCACCCAGTCCGGCCCCTCCTCCCCGCGCCACACCCGCCACCCGGGCAGCAGCCGCAGGTAGAAGGCGGCCAGCTCACGGGCGTCCGGGGCGTCCAGAGTCGCCGCCGTCAGGCGCACGGTTCCTCCCCCACGTGCCTTCAGTAACGGCGCCTCTTGCCGTCCAGTTCGTCCCACCACTCGTCGGACTTGGGGTCGCCGGACGGGTCGTCCCACCAGCGGTCCTCCGGCCCCCGGCGGTTCGCGACCATCGCGGCGACGGGCGGGATGACCATGGCCACCACGCACATCCCCACGGCCACGGGGATGGACCACAACCGCACCACACCCCAGGCCAGGACGAAGAGGCCGATGCAGAGGCCCATCATCGCGAAGTACGTATGCCGCCGTCGTGCGTACATACGTCCAGCGTAGGTCCGGGCAGGCCGAAGGGCCGCACCCCAGGCGTCCAACCCGTGGGATGCGGCCCCTCCTGGCACTGTCGCCGTCAGACGGCGATCGCGACCTCCGCCAGGCCGCCCTGCTGGGCGACGACCGTGCGGTCGGCGGTGGCGCCGGGCACGAGGGCGCGGACGGTCCAGGTGCCCTCGGCCGCGTAGAAGCGGAACTGTCCGGTCGCCGAGGTCGGCACCTCGGCCGTGAACTCGCCGGTCGAGTCCAGCAGACGCACGTAGCCCGTCACGGGCTCGCCGTCCTTGGTCACCTGACCCTGGATGGTGGTCTCACCGGGCTTGATCGTCGAGGCGTCCGGGCCGCCGGCCTTCGCTCCACACATGTCGTACTCCTGAAGAGAGGTCTTGAGAGGTCGGTCGGTTTGCTTACTTGTTGGCGCCGAGCTCGATCGGCACGCCCACCAGGGAGCCGTACTCGGTCCAGGAGCCGTCGTAGTTCTTGACGTTCTCCACACCGAGCAGCTCGTGCAGCACGAACCAGGTCAGCGCGGAGCGCTCACCGATGCGGCAGTAGGCGATGGTGTCCTTGGCCAGGTCGACGCTCTCCGCGGCGTAGAGCTCCTTGAGCTCCTCGTCCGACTTGAAGGTGCCGTCGTCGTTGGCGTTCTTGGACCACGGGATGTTGCGGGCGCTCGGCACGTGGCCGGGGCGCTGGGACTGCTCCTGCGGCAGGTGGGCCGGGGCGAGCAGCTTGCCGGAGAACTCGTCGGGCGAGCGCACGTCGACGAGGTTCTGCGAGCCGATGGCCGCCACCACGTCGTCGCGGAAGGCACGGATGGACGTGTCCTGCGGCTTGGCCTTGTAGTCGGTCTTCGCACGCTCCGGCACCTCGTCGCCGGCGACCAGCTCGCGGGCGTCGAGCTCCCACTTCTTGCGGCCGCCGTCGAGGAGCTTGACGTTGTCGTGGCCGTACAGCTTGAAGTACCAGTACGCGTACGAGGCGAACCAGTTGTTGTTGCCGCCGTAGAGGACCACGGTGTGGTCGTTGGCGATGCCCTTCTCCGACAGGAGCTTCTCGAAGCCCTCCTGGTCGACGAAGTCACGGCGGACCGGGTCCTGGAGGTCCTTGGTCCAGTCGATCCGGATGGCGTTGCGGATGTGGTTCTTCTCGTAGGCGGACGTGTCCTCGTCCACCTCGACGATGGCGATGGTCGGGTCGTCCAGGTGCTCCTGGAGCCAGTCGGCGTCGACCAGGACGTCGCTGCGGCTCATGCTCTTTCTCCTCCGGGGCAGTTACGGCGGGGCGTGCGAGGTCTGCGGGGCGCGCCCATGACGAGGGCGGCGCACGGGTGCCCTTGGTACGGGGCGGCGGGGATGCGCGCGCCGGCGCATGGGCCGACGCGGTCGCTCAGAAGGTGCGACAGAGCATGGCGGCGACGCGGCACAGGTCTACTGCCCGCCGCTTCGTGAGATCCGCCTGTCGCTTCATGTCGTCGATCGTAGGGACGGTCGGGCACGCGTGTCACCGGGGTGTCGCATGCTGAGACGAGAAAATCCACGATGTGGGATCACGGACGTTCGCGGAGGTGCGGGACAAGGCTTGTGCCCCCATGTATCCGCCGTCACAGCTGCGCTACGGACATCGCCGTCTCGCCCACCGGACATGCCGGGCCCGGTCCGTCTGGCGGCTTGCCTACCCGGCCAGGCGGACGTTGGAACCCTTCACCGTGATCTCGACGCCGTTCGGCGCGGCCTGGACCTTGTCCAGCTGGATGCCGCCCGGCAGGCCGTCGATCTTCTGCTGGAAGTCGGTGATGGCCCGGACGCGGGACTCGGCGATCTCGACGCCGCCGAACTTGGGCAGGCCGTCGGCCTTCACCCGCACGGTGCCGTCGATCACCGTCACCGAGCTGAGCACGGAGACCGGTTCGGGCAGCTTGGTGCCGAGGACGGTGGCCTCGACGGTGACCTTGATCTTGCCGTTGCCGCCGTCGGAGAGGCCGACGACGTTGGCGGTGACGCCCGGGGCGACCTGGGTGGGCTCGGACTTCGCCGTCTTCAGCAGCTCGTCGTAGGCGATGGTGGCGGTGCCGGTGGCGCTGGTGGCGGTGGCGGAGCTGTAGTCGCCGGAGAACTCGACGCCCTGCATGTCGGCCTGGAGGTCGTCGATACGGATCTTCTGGGCGTCATTGCCCGCGGCGGCCTCGTAGTTCTTGATCCCGACCTCGATGTCGTCCAGGGAACCGCCGACGACCTGGGTGAGGAACGGGAAGCCCTTGATGGACACGTCCGGGGTGGCGGAGAGGTTCTCGGTGGTCTTCAGGCGGTCGGCGGCCTCGCCCTCGGCGAAGTTCACGGCGACGCGGTCGGCGATCACGAAGAGCCCGCCCAGGATCACGACGACGATCAGCAGTATTCGCAGTGCGCGCATGCGGTGTTTCCCCCACCTAGGCGGTTGGACGGCGGTCCGGCGTTCGACGACCGAGCGGCCGTCCATGCGTGAGGGTAACTCCGTGGGGGGCGGGGGCTCCGGATTTGTCGATCATCTGTGACAGCTCAGACGCCCGGCGTCGGTGCCGGGGCCGGGGCGTAGCGCCACCCGGCGGAACGGGGTGCCGCTGCGCCCACCCGTGCCGCCTGGGGGCACCTCCCAGGCCCTTAAGGCACTGGGGGAGGCACGACTGCCCGCAGCTCAGCGGACCCCCGCGCGCTAGACCAGGGCCCGCCCCAGTACGTAGACCACCGGAGCCGCTGCGGACAAAGGCAGGGCTACACCCGCCGTGAAATGGACGAAGCGGGACGGGTAGTCGTAGCTGGCGACGCGGTGGCCGATCAGGGCGCAGGCTGCCGCGCCCGCGCCCAGGAGGGCGCCCGACGTGCCCAGGCCCGTCAGGGAGCCGGCCGCGACGCCGCCGCCCGCCCCGGCGAGCAGCGCCACCACCACCGACACGGGGGTCGGCAGCGGCAGGGCGCGGGCCAGGACCGCGACCGCCACCGCGATCGCACCCACGGTCACCGCGTCCGCCTCGGCCGCCAGGTACCCGCCCGCCACGATCGCCAGCGCCGACGCCGCGACCGTCGCCATCAGGCCGTACATCCGCTCGTCCGGGTCGGCGTGCGACCGCAGCTGGAGCACCAGCGCCAGCAGCACCCACACCCCGAGCGTGCCCAGGATCGCCGAGGGCGAGCGGTCCGACGCCAGCAGCGCCGCGTCCGCGGCCAGCGCGCCCGCGAAGCCCAGTGCGATGCCCTGCCGCGCCGGCCACATCCCGTTCAGCCGGAACCAGCCCGCCGCGGTGACGGCCTGCAGGACGACGAGCGGCACCAGCAGCGCGTACGTGCCGACCGCCGCCGCGCCCGCCAGCAACAGCCCCAGCAGCGCCGTCAGCGCGGCCGGCTGCATCCCGGGCTCGATGATCGGCGACCGCCCCTCCGCCCGCGCCCGCTGCGCGTCCGTGACCCGCGGGTTCCCGGCGACGGTGGCCGGGCCGTAATCGGCGGCGGGAGGAGCGGAAGCAGGGGCCGCCTCGGGAGGAGCCCCGTAGCCCTGCGGCGGCAGATACGCCGTCTCCTCCGCCGCCGTCACCTGCGCGGACACCGGCGACTGCGTCTGCGTCTCCCAGGTCTGCCCCTGCCACTGCTGCGTGTACTGCTGAGCGGCGTACGGATCGTCGTAACCCTGGTGCCCTTGCGGGTAACCCTGGTGCCCTTGCTGGTACCCCTGCTGCCCGTAGCGGTCATAGCCGTCGTAGCCCTCGTAGCCGTCGTACGGCTGATTGGTCGGCTGGTCGGTCATCGCTCACCCTCCTGCGAACGGCGGGAGCACCTCGACCGTGCCGCCGTCGGCCAGCCGTACCGTCTCATGTCCGCGGGTGCCCACGGGGTCACCGTCCACGAGGAACGAGCATCGCCGCAGCACGCGCTCGAGTTCGCCGGGGTGTCGCTCCCGCACCCCGGCGAGCGCCTCGGCGAGCGTGGCCGCCTCGTACGGCTCCTCGGCCACCCCGGCCGCGGCCTTGGCGGCGGCCCAGTAGCGCACCGTGACCTTTGGCATCTGCTTCCTCGATCTGCTTGTCGGTGAACCCCGTCAGGCTAGCCCGCCCGGCCCACCACCCACTCCCCGATCCGCCCCAGCAGTTCGTCATCCGCCGCGTTCTCGGCATGTCCCATGCCCGGCTCCAGCCACAGTTCGCCCTGATCGGCGGCGGCCGCGGCCAGCATGCGGGGATGATCGACGGGGAAGTAGCCGTCGGCGTCGCCGTGCACGATCAGCAGGGGCGTGGGCGCGATCCTCGGCACCGCCTCCACGGGCGAGAGCGGGACCGGGTCCCAGTCGCGGTGGTGGATGCGCGTACGGAGGCCGTAGCGGCTCACCACCCGGCCCTCCGGCCGCGTCACCAGCCAATGCAGCCGGCGCATGGGTGCGGTGCCCCGGTAGTACCAGCGGGCCGGCGCGCTCACCGACACCACCGCGTCCGTCTGCCGTGGGTGCAACGCCGCGTGCCGCAGCACCACCGAGCCGCCCATGGAGAACCCCACCGTCCCCACGCGCGCGTGCCCGAGCTCCCGGGCCCACTCCACCGCCGCCGCGAGGTCCAGCACCTCCCGGTCCCCGACCGTCGACCGCCCGGAGGACGCCCCGTGGCCCCGGAAGGAGAACGTGACGACGGCCCCGTACCGGGCGAAGGCCCCCGCCACCCGCCGCACGTGCGGCCGGTCCACGGCGCCGGTGAATCCGTGGGCGACGACGAACACGGGGTGATCGGCAGCCGTCCGGGAGGTGTCGTATACAACCGCACCCGGGTCGTATACGGCGTCGATGGCCACGCCGTCTGACGTGCGCAGAAAGGTCCGCAATCGCGTCCGCACAGGCGTTCCCCGGGTCGTCTCGGAGTGCGGACGATCGGTGGAACGCGCCACATGACCTGCCGGTCCAGTGCTCATGTGGGCTATTCTGCTGGGCAGAGGACTCGGGCAGCGTAGCCCCCGGGTCCTTTTGTGCTTTCGGAAGCGTTGTATACGAGGCGGGAAACCGCAGGTGTACGGGGCCTTCGGGATCGCAGAGCTGTGCTGTGCCAACAAACGTCCTCGCAGGGACCGAGGAGGAACCAGACGTATGAGTTCTCTGCTGCTCCTGACCAACGCCCTCCAGCCGTCGACGGAGGTGCTCCCCGCCCTCGGCCTGCTCCTGCACAACGTGCGAGTGGCCCCCGCGGAGGGCCCCGCCCTCGTCGACACCCCCGGCGCCGACGTCATCCTCGTCGACGGCCGCCGCGATCTGCCGCAGGTCCGCAGCCTGTGCCAGCTGCTGCGCTCGACCGGGCCCGGCTGCCCGCTCGTCCTCGTCGTCACGGAGGGCGGTCTCGCGGCCGTCACCGCCGACTGGGGCATCGACGACGTCCTGCTGGACACCGCCGGACCGGCGGAGGTCGAGGCGCGCCTGCGTCTGGCCATGGGCCGCCAGCAGATCGTCAGCGACGACTCCCCGATGGAGATCCGCAACGGCGACCTGTCGGTCGACGAGGCGACGTACTCCGCCAAGCTCAAGGGCCGCGTCCTCGACCTCACCTTCAAGGAGTTCGAGCTCCTGAAGTACCTCGCGCAGCACCCCGGCCGCGTCTTCACGCGCGCCCAGCTGCTCCAGGAGGTCTGGGGCTACGACTACTTCGGCGGTACGCGCACGGTCGACGTGCACGTACGGCGGCTGCGTGCCAAGCTCGGCCCCGAGCACGAGTCGCTGATCGGCACCGTCCGGAACGTCGGTTATCGATTCGTCACGCCGGAGAAGGTCGAGCGCGCCGCCGAGGAGGCGAAGGCCAAGGCGGCCAAGGAAAACCCGGACAACGCGGACGAGTCGGTCGCTCTGGACACCGCCGAGTCGCGCAGCAAGGCGTAAATCGTACCGAAGCTCCTTTACGCCCTGCCCAGAGCGGGTATATCCGCGTAGACTCCGCGCGTGGCCAAGGTGACTCGGGATGATGTGGCGCGGCTGGCAGGGACTTCCACTGCCGTGGTCAGTTATGTCATCAACAACGGACCCCGGCCGGTCGCCCCGGCCACGCGCGAGCGCGTCCTCGCCGCGATCAAGGAGCTGGGGTACCGGCCCGACCGGGTCGCCCAGGCGATGGCGTCCCGGCGTACGGACCTCATAGGCCTGATCGTCCCGGACGCCCGCCAGCCCTTCTTCGGGGAGATGGCGCACGCGGTCGAACAGGCCGCGTCCGAGCGCGGCAAGATGGTGCTCGTCGGCAACTCCGACTACATCGCCGAGCGCGAGGTCCACTACCTGCGCGCCTTCCTGGGGATGCGCGTCTCCGGACTGATCCTCGTCAGCCACGCCATGAACGACCTCGCGGCCGCCGAGATCGACGCCTGGGACGCCCGCGTGGTCCTGCTGCACGAACGGCCCGAGGCCATCGACGACGTCGCCGTCGTCACGGACGACCTGGGCGGCGCCCAGCTCGCCGTACGCCATCTGCTGGAGCACGGGTACGAGTACGTCGCCTGTATGGGCGGCATAGCGGAGACGCCCGTGGTCGGCGACCCGGTCTCCGACCACGTCGAGGGCTGGCGGCGCGCGATGGCCGAGGCCGGGATCTCCACGGAGGGCCGGCTGTTCGAGGCGCTGTACAGCCGCTACGACGCCTACCAGGCGGCCCTCAAGATCCTCTCCGGGCCGGACCGGCCGCCCGCGATCTTCTGCTCCACCGACGACCAGGCGATCGGCCTGCTGCGCGCCGCGCGCGAGCTGCGCATCGACGTGCCGGGCGAGCTCGCGGTGGCGGGCTTCGACGACATCAAGGAGGCGGCGCTGGCCGACCCGCCCCTCACCACGGTCGCCTCGGACCGGCCGGCCATGGCCCGCGCGGCGGTGGACCTCGTCCTCGACGACGGACTGCGCGTGGCGGGGGCCCGGCGGGAGCGGCTGAAGGTGTTCCCGTCGCGGCTGGTGGTACGCCACTCCTGCGGCTGCTCCTAGCCCTTTCCGGGGGCGCCTTTATATCGGGCATACGAGGTTCTGTCGGGCTTCTCAGGGTGCACTCAGGAAGCTCTCATGGTCGGGATCCAAGCTCGAAGACATGACCGAGAGCTTCCACCGCAGTGGCGAGTACCAGAACCCTTACGAGGGTCAGCAGCAGGCCCCGGTGAACCCCGAGTGGCCGCCTCCGCCGGCGTACGCCCCGGCACCCGCTCCGAAGAAGCGCAAGCGTGGCCCGGTCGCCCTGCTCGCCGCCGTGGCGATCGTCGCCGCGGCGATCGGCGGCGGCACCGCCTACGGCATACAGGAGCTGACGGGCAACGACACCGTCGCCTCCAGCTCCACCAGCACCAACGTGGTGCCGTCCGCCCAGAAGGGCACGGTCGCCGGGGTCGCCAAGGCGGTCAGCCCCAGCATCGTCGAGATCAGCGCCGCCTCCAACGCCGGTTCCGCCACCGGCTCCGGCGTGGTCATCACGAGCGGCGGCGAGGTCGTCACCAACAACCACGTCGTCGCCGGTGCCTCGCAGATCAAGGTGACGACCAGCGACGGCAAGTCCTACTCCGCGAAGGTCGTCGGCACCGACAGCAAGAAGGACCTGGCGCTGATCAAGCTGGAGAACGCCTCCGGCCTGAAGGCGGCGACGCTCGGCGACTCCTCGGGCTTGCAGGTCGGCGACCAGGTCGTGGCGATCGGCTCCCCCGAGGGCCTGTCCGGCACGGTCACCAGCGGCATCATCTCCGCCCTCGACCGTGACGTCACGGTCCCGACCGACGAGGACCAGGGCCAGCAGCCCCAGCAGGGCGACGGGTGGCCATTCGAGTTCGGCGGGCGGCAGTTCAACGGCGACACCGGCTCGGACACCACGACGTACAAGGCGCTCCAGACCGACGCGTCCCTCAACCCGGGCAACTCCGGCGGGCCCCTGCTCGACGCCAAGGCCCGGGTCATCGGCATCAACTCGGCCATCCGATCGGCGGACAGCGGCTCCGAGCTGGACGGCGGCCAGGCCGGCTCGATAGGCCTCGGCTTCGCCATACCCATCAACCAGGGCAAGCGCGTCGCCGAGGAACTGATCAACACCGGGAAGGCGACGCACCCGGTCATCGGCATCACCCTCGACATGGACTACACGGGCGACGGCGCCCGCGTCGGCACCGAGGGCAGCGAGGGCGGACCGCCGGTGACCGTGGGCGGTCCGGGTGCCAAGGCCGGCATCAAGGCGGGCGACGTCATCACGGAGGTCGACGGCCGGCGCGTCCACTCCAGCGAGGAACTGATCGTCAAGACCCGTGCCCGCCGTCCCGGCGACCGGCTGGAGCTGACCGTGGAGCGCGCCGGCAAAAAGCGGACGGTGTCGCTCGTCCTCGGGTCCGCCGGTGGCAGCTGAGTCGCGATGTATGGCACATACAGGGACGAAGAAGGCAAACATTCGGGAAAGCGCTCCCACTCCCCGCACTCGGAGGTCTCGGGACGGTACCGGTCGGACAGGATCGCCGGGTACCGTGGGTCCGGCCCGGACCACGGCAAGACCCGCATGACCACCGAGGGCCGAGGACCGAGGACATCGCAAGGAGCTTCAGGTGTTCAATGACATAGGACCGCTCGAGCTGGTGACGCTCATCGTCCTTGCCGTGCTCGTCTTCGGTCCGGACAAGCTCCCGAAGGTCATCCAGGACGTGACGCGCACGATCCGGAAGATCCGTGAGTTCTCGGAGAGCGCCAAGAACGACATCCGGGAGGAGCTGGGCCCGGAGTTCAAGGACTTCGAGTTCGAGGATCTCAACCCCAAGACGTTCATCCGCAAGCAGCTGGACAACGAGGACCTGGGGCTCAAGGAGATCCGCAACGGCTTCGACCTGAAGAAGGAGATGGCCGAGGTCACCGACGCCATCCACAGCCGGGACTCCGACACGTCCTCCTCCTCGTCGTCCTCCGGCTCGTCCGGCGGCCGTATCGACATGACGAAGAAGCCCGAGATCTCCGGCCAGGACGACCGGCCGCCCTTCGACATGGACGCCACCTGAGGCGACACACCGGGGTGCGCCCCCGGCGCGCGTGACGCGTTTCATACTCCGGTCGGGCTGTGTACGGCCTGAACCAGGCGCCCGTGCGGCCCACTCGCCGGGCGGTTTCCCTGCTGCTCGCAGCGGTGTGGCTATGCTGCCGAGTTGATGGGCGGGCCGTACTGGACCAGCAACGCCGCCCGAAGGGGGGCGGGCCGTTCCGGCCCGACGAGAGCGAGGAGGCGTCCGGGCATATGGAGACGACGAGTCGGGCGGTCGCACAGGCGCCGGCCGCGGAGGGCGGACAACAGGTCCCCTCCGCCCGGCGCACGGTCGACGGCTACCTGCGCGCGCCCTTCCCGTGGTACGGCCTCGACGAGGCGTTCACGGGACCGCGCTGGCTGATGCAGGTCGGCACGACGGCCGACGGAGCCGTGGAACACGGGTCGATCGGGCACGGTGACGAGCCCACGGTGCGCAACGAGCATGCCGCCGGCGGCGACCGGGAGTCCAAGGAGAAGTTCGCGGTCGTGGTGACCGTGGCGGCGCATCCCTCACGGCGCAGTGCGGACGGCACGGGACTGCTGGAGGCGACGTCGGTGTCCTCGGCGGCGTGGCTCGCGGGTGTGGGGCTGCTGTCCTTCACGTGGCCCGGGCAGATGGACCACTCCCTGCGGGACGACTGGCTGGAGCAGCAGACCGAGACGGCGTGGGCGCTGGCGGACGACCTGGACGGGGCCGACTGGTCCACGTTGTCGCTGCCGGTGGACGGTGTGCCGACGGTGTTCCACTACCGGGAGTCCGAGTTCGGGTGGGTGCTCGCAGGTTCCACCACGGCCGGGGTTCATGTCGGGGCGTACGGCAGGGGCATGAGCGCGTATGGGCTCGGCTTCGCCGTGGTGAAGGACATCGCCGCTTACGCGTGAGTGTGGGGCGCCGTGGGATTGCGGCGCCCCTTCGCCGTGGACGTACAGCTTTCAGGGGCGGCTGCGGCCGCGATGTGGTTGATCGCGCAGTTCCCCGCGCCCCCAAAAAAGTAGGTCTAGAACTTGTTCCTCGGAGTGATCCCCAAGGACAGGCCCGACAGGCCCCGCTGGCGTCCTCCCAGCTTCCCCGCGATCGCGCGCAGGGCCGAGCCCGCCGGGGAGTCCGGGTCCGTCAGGACCACCGGCTTGCCCTCGTCGCCGCCCTCGCGGAGACGGACGTCGATGGGGATGTTGCCGAGGACCGGGACGTTCGCGCCGGTCGTGCGGGTCAGGCCGTCGGCGACGACCTGACCGCCGCCCGTGCCGAAGACGTCGACCATCTCGCCGCAGTGCGGGCAGGGCAGGCCGGACATGTTCTCGACCACGCCGACGATCTTCTGGTGGGTCTGGACGGCGATGGAGCCGGCGCGCTCGGCGACCTCGGCGGCGGCCTGCTGCGGGGTCGTGACGACCAGGATCTCGGCGTTCGGGACCAGCTGGGCGACCGAGATCGCGATGTCGCCGGTGCCGGGCGGCAGGTCCAGCAGGAGGACGTCCAGGTCGCCCCAGTACACGTCCGCCAGGAACTGCTGGAGGGCGCGGTGGAGCATTGGGCCGCGCCAGACGACCGGGGCGTTGCCCGGGGTGAACATGCCGATGGAGATGACCTTCACGCCGTTCGCCGACGGCGGCATGATCATGTTCTCGACCTGGGTCGGACGGCCGTCGGCGCCCAGCATGCGCGGCACGGAGTGGCCGTAGATGTCGGCGTCGACGACACCGACCTTGAGGCCGTCGGCCGCCATCGCCGCCGCCAGGTTCACCGTCACCGAGGACTTGCCCACGCCGCCCTTGCCGGACGCGACCGCGTAGACGCGGGTCAGGCTGCCCGGCTTGGCGAAGGGCACCTCGCGCTCCGTCTGGCCGCCGCGCAGGGCGGACGCCAGCTCGCGGCGCTGCTCGTCGCTCATCACGTCGAGCGTGACGTCGACGCTGGTGACGCCCTCGACACCGGACACCGCCTCGGTCACGCGCTGCGTGATCGTGTCCCGCATCGGGCAGCCCGAGACCGTCAGGTACACGGTGACCGCGACCGCCCCGTCCGCGCCGATCTCCACGGATTTGACCATCCCGAGTTCGGTGATGGGCTTGTGGATCTCGGGGTCGTTCACCGTCGCCAGTGCCTCGCGCACCGCGTCTTCCGTAGCCATAGGACGATGGTACGGCGCTGTACCGGTGCGTAGGAAAGCGTCTCAGCGGTCGTCTGCGTCACGTCCCCGCGACCGTTCCGCCGGGAATACGACCGGGTCGTGACGGTGGCCGTTGTGCCGCTCCTCCAGTTCCTTGACCACGTCCTGGAGTTCCGAGCGGATCCAGTCGCGGGTGGCGACCTCGCCGAGGCCGATGCGCAGGGCGGCGATCTCGCGGGTCAGGTACTCGGTGTCCGCGATCGACCGCTCGTTCTGCTTGCGGTCCTGCTCCAGATTGACCCGGTCGCGGTCGTCCTGCCGGTTCTGCGCGAGCAGGATCAGCGGGGCGGCGTAGGAGGCCTGGAGCGACAGCATCAGGGTCAGGAAGATGAACGGGTACTCGTCGAAGCGCAGGTCGCGCGGGGCGAGGCTGTTCCACGCGACCCACAGGATGATGACGGCCGTCATCCAGACCAGGAACCGTCCGGTGCCGAGGAAGCGCGCGATGCGTTCCGACAGCCGTCCGAAGGCCTCCGGGTCGTACTCGGGCAGGATCCGGCGCTTGGGCACGCCGGGCTGGTCCAGGCGGGCGGTGCGCGGCCGGCCCGCGGCCGTCGAGCCGGACGGTGTGCGCTCGCGCAGGGTCTCGCGCTCAGGAACCATCGCTCGCCACCTCCTCGTCGGGCAGGTGGAACTCCGTCTCCCGCCAGTCCTCCGGGAGCATGTGGTCGAGTACGTCGTCCACGGTCACCGCGCCCAGCAGCGAGCCGGCCTCGTCGACCACGGGCGCCGCGACCATGTCGTACGTGGCGAAGAACCCGGCGATGGCGGGCAGGTCCGCGTCGGGGTCGAGCGGTTGCAGGTCGCTGTCCAGGATCGAGCTGACCAGGGACGGCGGTGGCTCGCGCAGCAGGCGCTGGAAATGGACCGTGCCGAGGTACTTGCCGGTCGGCGTCTCGTCCGGTGGCCGGCAGACGTAGACCTGGGCGGCCAGGGCGGGGGAGAGGTCGGGGTTGCGGACGCGGGCGAGGGCGTCGGCGACGGTGGCGTCCGGGCGCAGCACGATCGGCTCGGTGGTCATCAGACCGCCCGCCGTGCGGTCCTCGTACGACATCAGGCGCCGCATGTCGGCCGCGTCGCCGGGCTGCATCAGGCTCAGCAGCCGCTCCTGCTCGTCCGTCGGCAGCTCGCCCAGCAGGTCGGCCGCGTCGTCCGGGTCCATGGCCTCCAGGACGTCGGCGGCGCGCTCCTCCTTCAGCTTGCCGAGGATCTCGATCTGGTCGTCCTCCGGAAGCTCCTCCAGCACGTCGGCCAGCCGGTCGTCGTCGAGGGCGGCGGCGACCTCGGCCCGGCGCTTGGGGGAGAGGTGGTGCAGGACGTTGGCCAGGTCGGCGGGGCGCAGCTGCTCGAACGTGGCGAGCAGGTTCTCGGCGCCCTGCCCCTGCTCCTCCAGCGAGAAGCCGGTGACGGCGGTCCACTCGACGGTCAGCGCCTCGCCCTTGGCGCGCCGGAAGGCACTGCCCTTGCGGCCCTTGCGGACGAAGACCCGGTCGATCTCCCACTCCCGGCGGGCCGGCAGCTGATGCACCGACAGATCGAGGACGGTGACCTCCTCGCCGGTCTCGGTGAGCGTGACGCGCCGGTCCAGCAGCTCCCCGAAGACCAGCCGCTCGGTGGGCCGCTGCTCGAAGCGCCGGACGTTGAGCACGCCGGTGGTGATGACCTGACCGGACTGGATGGCGGTGACCCGGGTCATGGGCAGGAAGATGCGGCGGCGCGTGGCGAGTTCGACGACGAGGCCGAGCAGCCGCGGCGGTCGCTGCCCCATCCGCAGCATGACGACCAGATCGCGGACACGCCCCACCTGGTCGCCGGCGGGGTCGAAGACGGCGACACCGGAGAGGTGCGATACGAAGATCCGGGGGGCGCCCGCTGGCATGGCCGCGGCTCCTTTTCGTGCGGGGTGTTCCGTGGTGCCTGACTGGGTGTCTGTCTGGGTGTCTCTCTGTGCGTCTGTCTGTGTGCCTGTCTTTTCCGAATTGCCCGCTCGGGTGGGCTTCAGGCTAGCCCGTCCTGATCGGGGACGCGTCGGCGGGCGCTCCGGACGGACTGGCTCCGACCTGCCCGCATGTCCCCGGTACCCTGCGGTACGCCGTTCAGGTCTCCCGTCAGAGAGGCAGCCCCACCTGTGACTCCGATTCGCCAGGGCCGCAACCACCGTGCCGCACTCGCGAGCGTGACATGCGTACTGGCCGTGACCGGAACGGTGCTCACGGGCTGTGCGGAGGATCCGAACGAGGGCACCAACGGGGTCGGCAGACTGCCCGCCGAGAAGATCCAGGCCAAGACCCGTACGGCCGCCGAGTCCGCCGGGGCGGTCCGGGTGCACGGCAGCGTCGTCAGCGGCGGGCGCTCCTACGCGCTCGACATGCGGCTGAAGACCGACGGCGGCGAGGGGTCGGTCACCACCGAGGGGACGACCTTCCGGCTGCTGCGCGTCGGCGAGCAGCTCTTCGTCAAGGCCGACGCGGAGTTCTGGAGTCATGGCGCGGCCCAGGGCGGGGGCGGCAAGGCGGACGCCGCGGCGGCCGCCAAGCTCGGCGGCAAGTTCGTGAAGGTGCCGCAGGGCGACCCTTCGTACAAGAAGTTCAGCGGTTTCACGGACAAGGGTGTCCTCCTCGACGGTCTGCTGACCCTGCACGGCAAGCTCGCGACCGAAGGCCACGACGAGCAGGCGGGCATCCACACCATCCGCATCTCGGGCGACAAGGGCTCCGGCGGCACCCTGGAGGTGTCCCTGGAGGGCAAGCCGTACCCGCTGCGCCTGGAGCGGGCCGGTGAGGCGGGTACCCTCACGTTCTCCGCATGGGGGCAGGACTTCTCCCTGAGGGAGCCGGAGAAGAACGAGACGGTCGACTACGGCAGGCAGCTGCCGTCGTCGTAGGCCGTCAGGTCCGTTTGCGCTTCTTCAGCAGCAGACGGGGCAGGCCCGCCGGGACCGGACGGCGGGTGGTCGCCGGCGTCGGCAGGGGCGGCTCGGACAGGGAGTCGTCGGGCAGTGGCGCCGTCGCCCCGGTCGGCTCCAGGCGCAGCACCCGGCACTCGCGGGCCCAGCGCTCGGTGATGGCCTCGGCGTCGGGCGTGTTCAGCCGTTTGCCCTTGAGCTCGGCGACGGCCGCGTCCCACGCCTCGGAGCCCGGTGCGAGCTGGGTGACCCGGGCCGTCCAGGAGACCAGCCGGCCCCCCTTGTCCTTGCTGCGGACCGTCACCCGGGCCTCGGTCCCGTCGGCCAGGCCCGGCAGCGGCTGCTCGCCGGGACCGTCGCCGACCAGGCACGCGGCGCCCTCGTGCCACACGTGCCACAGCGCACGCGCAGGGCCGTCGGGGCCCTGGACCCAGACGAGGCCGGACTTCTTCGTGGCCTCCTCGACGAGGGCCTGGCCGAGCAGCTCGCTTGTCATGGCCCCCAGCCTATCCACGCTGTTCACAGCCAGCCGTTCCGCTTCAGCGTGCGGTGGATGCCCAGGCAGATGACCACCGTGATGCCCATGATCACCGGGTAGCCGTACCGCCAGTGCAGCTCCGGCATGTGGTCGAAGTTCATGCCGTACACCCCGCACACCATCGTCGGCACGGCGATGATCGCGGCCCACGAGGTGATCTTCCGCATGTCCTCGTTCTGCGCCACGGACGCCTGCGCGAGGTTGGCCTGGAGGATGGAGTTGAGCAACTCGTCGAAGCCGAGGACCTGCTCCTGCACCCGGGCCAGGTGGTCGGCGACGTCCCGGAAGTACTTCTGGATGTCCGGGTCGATCAGCCGCATCGGCCGCTCGCTCAGCAGCTGCATGGGACGCAGCAGCGGCGACACGGCCCGCTTGAACTCCAGCACCTCGCGCTTGAGTTGGTAGATCCGGCCGGCGTCCGAGCCGCGCGGGGAGCCCTTGCGCCCCGGGGAGAACACCTCGGTCTCGACCTCGTCGATGTCGTCCTGCACGGCGTCGGCGACCGCGATGTAGCCGTCGACGACGTGGTCGGCGATGGCGTGCAGCACCGCCGAGGGGCCCTTGGCGAGCAGCTCGGGGTCGTCCTGGAGGCGGTGCCTGAGGGCCCGCAGGGAGCCCTGCCCGCCGTGCCGGACGGTGATGAAGAAGTCCCGCCCGGTGAAGCACATGACCTCGCCGGTCTCGACGACCTCGCTGTTGGCGTCGAGCTGGTCGTGCTCCACGTAGTGGATGGTCTTGAAGACCGTGAAGAGGGAGTCGTCGTAGCGCTCCAGCTTGGGCCGCTGGTGGGCCTGGACGGCGTCCTCCACGGCCAGCGGGTGCAGTCCGAACTCGCCGGCGATGCCGGAGAATTCGGCCTCGGTCGGCTCGTGCAGGCCGATCCACACGAACCCGCCGTCGCGGCGCACCAGGCGCACCGCCTCGTGCGGCGTGAGCGGGTTCTCGGTCTGGATGCGGCGGCCGTCCCGGTAGATGGCGCAGTCGACGACGGCGGAGGCCGTCGCGGGGCTGCGGGTGGCGTCGTACGTCCCGCCCTCCTTGCGCAGCGACACGCGGGACGGACGGACGACGGCGCGCAGGTCGCGGATCATCGACATGGCGGGCTCCTTCGCGACAGGCAACGAAAGGCGCCGGACCCGACAGGTGGAACTACCCGGAATGAGGACGTTGGGACCGATGATGTTTGGCACGTCCACAAAGCGGGGAGCACCGCACCGTCGCGGTGGCGAGTCTCGTTACTGATTCAGCTACTGAGGCAGATCAGGCAAAGCGAAACGAAGCGCTCTTCCGCGTGGAGCGAGTGCGAGAGGTGGCGACCAGCCAGAGCCAGAACAGCTACGTCAGCGGCGGGAAGAGCGTGGTGCTACTGCACGGTCGACTTCGGTCCATTGCAGTCCCACCTCCTCCGGCCGGTCCCTCGTAAGGGAGTTCCTTCGGCGTCGGGGCTTGATCGCGACGCTTCTGCGTGCTGCCCCGAACCACCGGGCAAGAGTATCAGCCGCCCGACGTGTCAAGGCCCTTGTTTGCCCGCTACTGACGAGTTCTATGCTCGCCGCATGGCAAATGTTCTTCCTCTGGTCGAGGCCCGGTTGCGCAGCGCGCTGGGCGAACCGGACGGGCGCGCGGCGGTCACCTTCCTGGGCACGGACCGCATCGAGGTGCTCCGCTTCCAGGAGGGAGAGATCGTCCGCTACGCCACGCTCGGTATGTCCGCGCAGCCCATGACGGAGCCCACGGCGGTGGTCGCCGACCCGGTCAAGGGGCCGCGCGCCGAGCTGGTCCTCTCGGTGCGCGCCGGGCTGGCCGACACCGACAAGGTGCTCCGCCCGCTCGCCGTACTCGCCGCGTCTCCGCAGGTGGAGGGCCTGGTCGTGGCCCCGGGGGCCTCGCTCGACGTCGGTGAGCCGCTGTGGCCCGGCGCCCCCTTCACCTCGGTTCTTGTCGCCGAGCCGGGCGGCCTGGTCGAGGACCTGGAGCTCGACGAGCCCCTCGACCCCGTGCGGTTCCTGCCGCTGCTGCCGATGACGCCGAACGAGGCCGCCTGGAAGCGCGTGCACGGTGCCCAGGCGCTCCAGGAGAGGTGGCTGAACCAGGGGACGGACCTCCGGGATCCGTCCCGGAAGTCCGTCCCGCTGGAGTGAGGAAGCTCACCAACCCCTGGTCGTGAGGCGTCAGTTGGCGAAGACGGCGACACCGTCCTCGGTGGCGTGCTTCGGCTCCAGTTCCTCGGCTTCGTGCGTGAGCGCCTTACGCCGTACGACGACCACGAGCGCGCCCACGACCGCGGTGACCGCCGCCACCACGAACGGGATGTGCAGGTCGGTCCACTCCTCGATCTTCGGCGCGAAGTACGGGGCGGCGGCCGCCGCGAACCAGCGCACGAAGTTGTAGCCCGCGCTCGCCACCGGCCGGGGCGCGTCCGAGACGCCGAGGGCCAGCTCGGTGTAGACGGTGTTGTTCACGCCGATGAAGGCGCCGGACAGGATCGTGCAGACGACGGCCGTGGTGTGGGAGCCGTAGCCGAGCACGAGCACGTCGGCCGCGAGCAGCACCAGCGAACCGCCGAGCACCTTCAGCGAGCCGAACCGCTTCTGCAGCCGCGGCGCCACGATCACCGAGAAGACGGCGAGCAGCACGCCCCAGGCGAAGAACACCGCCCCCGACCGGTACGGGCTCATGTTCAGCACGAACGGGGTGAAGGCCAGCACGGTGAAGAACGTGTAGTTGTAGAAGAACGCCGAGACCGCCGCCGAGGCGAGGCCGCCGTGGCCGAGGGCCTTGACCGGGTCCAGGAGCGAGGTCTTGCGCGCCGGCTTCGGCTGCTCCTTCAGGAACACGGCGATGCACAGGAAACCGACCGCCATCAGGAACGCCGTGCCGAAGAACGGGTAGCGCCAGCTGGCGTCGCCGAGCAGGGCGCCCAGCAGCGGACCGCACGCCATGCCGAGGCCGAGGGCCGACTCGTACAGCAGGATCGCCGCCGCGCTTCCGCCGGCCGCCGCGCCGACGATGACCGCGAGGGCCGTCGAGACGAACAGCGCGTTGCCGAGACCCCAGCCGGCCCGGAAGCCGACCAGTTCGCCGACGGATCCGGAGGTGCCCGCGAGCCCGGCGAACACCACGACGAACGCGAGGCCGAGCAGCAGCGTCTTCCGGCCGCCGATCCGGCTGGAGACGAAGCCCGTCACCAGCATCGCGACGGCCGTGATGAGGAAGTACGAGGTGAAGAGCAGGGAGACCTGGCTGGCCGTGGCGTGCAGACCCTGGGCGATGGACGGCAGGATCGGGTCGACGAGTCCGATGCCCATGAAGGCGACGACCGACGCCCCGGCGGTCGCCCACACGGACTTGGGCTGCTTCAGGAGGCCGCCCGCTCCGGCGTCGAAGGGGTCCATTGCTTGCTCCCTTTCCCGAACGGAAGTAGTTGGTATATACACATACTAAGTTAGCTAGGCTAATTAATGCAAGGGGCACCCAGTGTGGGAGTGAAGGGTTCCGTCCGGTTGGGTGATCGTCCTTGACGCGACGGGGCGCGGGTAGGACCGTGGGGCCCTATGAGGGGCGAACCCAGTTGCCCGAAGTGCGGTGGCCGGGTCAGGGCTCCCGGCCTCTTCTCCGACTCGTGGCAGTGCGATGTGCACGGCACCGTCCATCCGGTGCAGCCCGTGATACCGCCCAGCGTCGACGCCCTCAACGTCGTGGTGCACCGCACCCAGGTGCCGGTGTGGATGCCCTGGCCGCTGCCGGTCGGCTGGCTGTTCACGGGTGTCGCCTGCGCGGGGGACGACCGCACGGGCGGCCGCGCCACGGCCGTGGCCTGCACGGGGCCCGGGCCGCTCGGCGGGATGGGGGAGCTGATCCTGGTGGCGGAGGAGCTCGGCGTCGGACTCGGTGCGCGGTACGCGGGCATGGAGGGTCCGGACCCGGGGCCGTACATCGACGTCGGGAAGCCGGCGCAGGCGAAGGTGCTCGCCGCCGGGCGTCCGACGCCGCTGTGGCATGTGTCCGGTGCGCCGGACGATCGTGCGGTCTTCGCCGGCGAGGCGCTCGGGATGTGGCTGTGGGCGGTCGTGTGGCCGGAGCAGTCGGGGTTGTTGATGTACGACGAGCTGGTGCTGGCGGATCTGCGGGAGGCCGGCGCGGAGGTGGAGCTGGTGCCGTGCGGGGCTCTGTCGCCGCGATTGCTCCAGTCATAGCCCGGGGCGGGGGGCTTCGATTGTGCGGGTGTAGGGGGCGCTTGGGGGGTTCAGGTGTGACAGGGGCTGTCGAAAATGCGGTTATCCTGGTGCAGCCCTGCTCGTCCCGTCCGTGTCTGGAGTCCGCGTCGTGCGTATCGATCTGCACACCCACTCCACCGCTTCCGACGGTACGGACGCTCCCGCCGAGCTGGTGCGGAAGGCCGCAGCCACCGGGCTGGACGTCGTCGCGCTGACCGATCACGACACCACCCGCGGCCACGCCGAGGCGATCGCCGCGATGCCCGAGGGGCTCACTCTGGTCACCGGCGCCGAGCTCTCCTGCCGGCTCGACGGCATCAGCATGCACATGCTGGCGTACCTCTTCGACGCAGAGGAGCCGGCGCTGCTCGCCGAGCGCGAGCTGGTCCGCGACGACCGGGTGCCCCGGGCGCAGGGCATGATCGTCAAGCTTCAGGAGCTGGGCGTGCCCGTGACCTGGGAGCAGGTGGCGCGGATCGCCGGTGACGGGTCCGTCGGGCGTCCGCACGTGGCGACCGCGCTCGTCGAGCTGGGTGTCGTGCCGACCATCGATGACGCCTTCACCGAGGACTGGCTGGCCGACGGCGGCCGGGCCTTCGTGGAGAAGCACGAGACCGACCCCTTCGAGGCGATCCGGCTGATCAAGGGCGCGGGCGGGGTCGCGGTGTTCGCGCACCCCGGGGCGAGCAAGCGGGGGCGTACGGTGCCGGAGGCCGCGATCGCCGAGATGGCCGCGGCCGGGCTGGACGGCATCGAGGTCGACCACATGGACCACGACACGGACACGCGTGCGCGGCTGCGGGGGCTGGCGAAGGAGCTGGGGCTCCTTGTGACCGGGTCCAGCGACTATCACGGCAGCCGGAAGACGTGCGTGCTCGGGGAGTACACGACGGATCCCGAGGTGTACGGGGAGATCACGCGGCGGGCCTTCGGGGCGTTTCCGGTGCCCGGGGCCGGCGGGGTCTGAGGTTTCTGTTCCGTAAGTCCGTTTGAAGGCACCCGGCGTTGCTGGCTGTGCCCACCCGTTCCTCCCCCAGTGCCTTAAGGGCCTGGGGGGACCCCCAGCGGAACGTCTGCCCACAGCGGTAGCGGTAGCGATACGTCGCTGCGCTGTCCGCCGCGTTCTTTCACCCACCCCGCAAGGCCATCACTCTCATGTTCGACCTCGCCGTTTTCGGCTCCCTGTTTCTGACCCTCTTCGTCATCATGGATCCTCCCGGGATCACCCCGATCTTCCTTGCGCTCACCGCCGGACGGCCCGGCAAGGTGCAGAAGCGGATGGCCTTCCAGGCCGTCTGTGTCGCCGGTGGTGTGATCACCGTGTTCGGGCTCCTCGGGCATCAGATCCTGAACTACCTGCACGTGTCCGTTCCCGCGCTGATGATCGCGGGCGGGCTGCTGCTCCTGCTGATCGCGCTCGACCTGCTGACCGGCAAGACGGACGAGCCCAAGCAGACCAAGGACGTCAACGTCGCCCTCGTGCCGCTGGGCATGCCGCTGCTGGCCGGGCCCGGGGCGATCGTGTCGGTCATCCTCGCCGTGCAGAAGGCCCACAGCGTCGCCACGCAGGTCTCCGTGTGGACGGCGATCCTCGCCATCCACGTCGTGCTGTGGCTGGTGATGCGCTACTCACTGGTGATCATCCGGATCATCAAGGACGGCGGTGTGGTCCTGGTGACGCGGCTCGCGGGCATGATGCTGTCCGCGATCGCCGTGCAGCAGATCATCAACGGGGTCACGCAGGTGATCCAGGGGAGCTGAAGCACCGCCGCGTCAGGGGCGGGTGAGGACGGTACCGATCTCCCTGGCCGGTCCCGGGTGGGCGAGGTACTCATCGATCTTGTGCACGCGATCCCGGCCGTTCTGGACGGCCAGCTGGGTGAGCTTGCCCCACCGCTCGTCCTCCAGGGGGCAGCCGACGGCGACCGCGTCGGTGGGGCACCAGACGTTGACCCAGTCGCGGACCTTCGGCGGCCGGTGCGGGCCGTGGGCGAGGAGCCGCTCGTTGACGCCGTCCAGCCCGAGCGGACTGCCCGCGGTGACCAGCAGGACGGGGTCGAGTCCCGCCGGGAGCCGGGTCAGGAGGTCCACGCCGACGACCGTGCCCAGGCTGTGCGTGACCAGCACCAGTTCGCCGGTGGCGGGCATCGTCTCCAGGACGCTGTCCAGGACGGCCTGCCGCACGGCACCGTCGCCGAGATACAGGTCGACGTCCCGCAGGAACGTGGCGATGGTCCACTCGTCCAGGTCGGACCGGGCGGCGAGCCAGCTCAGCGGCCGGTGCAGCGCGCCGACCAGCCCCGCCCCGAAGCCCTCCGTGGCCGCCGGCCCGTTCTGGGGCATGCCGGCCCGGGCGGCGGCCTCGTAGAGCAGCTGCTCATAGGAGCCGGTGGGCGATTCGGCGGCGAAGACCTCGGCGGCAGCGGCGGCGCTCACCTCGTCTAGTCCGACGGGCTGTGCCGTGCTCTCCCGGCCGCTCACGAGGTCGGCCAGTCTCGTGCCGTAGAACGGGAACCACACGTCCTCGGGGTCGACCGTGGGCAGTGCCGCGAGCGTGAGGCCCCGGTTCAGGCCGGACGTCCACTCCCGGCGGAGGTCCTCGGGCACCTTGCCCTGCTGGTCCCTGCCGTGCAGGAAGACCAGGTGCCGACGGCCGCCGAAGGCGGTACTGCGGGCCGGGCGTCCCTTCTTGGGGCCCGGGGCCCCGGGCGTCCGGGTCTCGCTCTCGGTCATGGCCACCCTCACGGGGGCGTCCGGGACCGACGGGGCCGTGACGCCGGGTACGCCCGGCGTGCTTCTCACCGGCTGGGGTGCGAGAGCTGCCGTGCTCTGGTCCAGGCCGGAGTCCGGGCCCATCTCGGCCAGCAGTGCGCGGTGCCCGGGGTCGAGGTCCAGCTGCGCCAGATGCTTCAGGATCGAGCTGATGCGGACGCCCTCGTTGGCGACCCAGTCGATCGCGTCGTCGCCGTCGCCCTGACTCCAGGGCCGGCCGTCCTTCCGCAGCACGCGCCCCTGGTCGTCCTTCTTCGGTACGCCGCTGTGGTGCAGGGCGACGACCTCCCACTGGTCGTTGTAGACGGGGGAGCCCGAGTTTCCGGGGCGGGTGTCGGTCCGGTACTGGACGAAGTCGTCGAGGCGCACCAGCACCGCGTTGTCGCGCAGAACGATTTCCTTGAGGCGCCCGTCCGGGTGACCGATGATGTTCACCTTCTCGCCGAGCACCACCTTGCCCTGCTGCACGCTGAGCCGGTTCCAGCCGAAGACCTCGCCCGGCGGGCGGCCGTCCTGGGTGGGCGTGACCGCCACGAGGGCGAAGTCCAGCCGCTGGTCCGCGGCGAAGAAGGTCCCGGGGTCGAGCTCCATGCGGACGGCGGCGTCGGGCACGTTGTCGATCGTGACCTGCGCGTTGAACTCCGCGAAGCACTGGCGGGCGAAGCCCTCGTCGGGCAGTACGTGGTGGTTGGTCATCAGCAGCCGCGGCGAGACCAGGAAGCCGGTGCCGTGCGGAAGCTCGCGGCCGTCGCGGCGCAGGGTGATCCGGGCGACCGTGGCTCCGGCCCTGACCCCGCGCGGCAGGAAGCTCCAGGCCTGGAGCTCGTTCGACAGGTCGATGATGCGTTCGTGGGCCTGGGGCAGGTCCATGGCCTCGCCGCGGATGTCCGCCACCACCGCCGAGGGCGACAGACCGCCCCGGTCGAGGATCCGGTCGGCGCGCACGGCGAGCGCGTCCGGGCTGTCCGGGAACCGCACACCGGCCGCGATCCGGCCCTCGACCCGCTCGCGCTCCGCGGCGGAGTCCTCGTATCGCCGCGCGGCTTCGGCTGTGGCCCGCTCGTGCAGTTCCTCGTTCGACCGGCCCGTCACGGACATGCCGTCCACCGTCCTGTTCTCGCTCTCGCCGTCCCCCTGAGCCAGTACGCCCCCCGCCACGGAGGTCCGCAACAGCAAAGCCCCCGCACGGCCGATGCCGTGCGGGGGCTCGAAGTGTGGGAGAGCGGCGCGCGTTATGAGGCCGTGGTCCCGGCCGGGCGGATCCAGAGGCGCTGCCCTGTGGCGGCGGCCTGCTGAACGATGCGGTTGACGGAGGCGGCGTCCACGACGGTCGTGTCCACGGGCGTGCCGTCGACGTCGTCGAGGTGCATGATTTCGAAGCGCAAGGGCTTCTCCCTTCGTCTGGTCATCCTCCTGAGGAGAACTACTCGGTGGTCGGCCCACGAGGCAGCGGTGCCCGGTGTTCCATATGGGTCAACCGCACAGGGCGGCTGAAACATTCCCTACGCTAAGGAAATTTTTCGACCGGCTAATTACTGAGCCGTAAGGCTGTCGTTACGGGACCGACCGGGACCGGTTGTGTTCGCAGCGTGACCGCCGGGACAATGGAGGTGATGAACGACGACCTCGCGGCCCTGAGCGCCCGCATCGACCGCACCAACGAGCTGCTCCAGCGCATGCTCGCCGAGGTGGCGAAGACACCCTCGACCCATGCGATCTTCGTCGATGCCGGGTACCTGTACGCGGCCGCTGGACGTCTCGTCGCGGGTACGGAGGACCGCCGGGCCTTCGATCTCGACGCCGAGGGCCTCATCGACGCGCTCATCGACACGGCCCGCACGATCTTCGCGGACAGCCGCCTGCTGCGGGTCTACTGGTACGACGGCGCCCGCCGCCGCATCCACACGGCGGAGCAGCAGAGCATCGCGGAACTGCCGGACGTCAAGGTGCGCCTGGGCAACCTGAACTCCAACAACCAGCAGAAGGGCGTCGACTCGCTCATCCGCAGCGACCTGGAGTCCCTCGCCCGGCACCGCGCCATCAGCGACGCGGCCCTGCTCGGCGGCGACGAGGACCTGGTGTCGGCGGTGGAGGCGGCCCAGGGGTACGGCGCCCGCGTCCACCTCTGGGGCATCGAGGCGCCCGAGGGCCGCAACCAGGCGGAGCCCCTCCTGTGGGAGGTCGACAGTCAGCGCACCTTCGACCTCGACTTCTTCAAGCCCTACGTCTCCCGCCGCACGGCCCCCGTCTACGAGGCGGCCGCGGGCCGGCCCACCCGTGAGGACGTGCGGTTCGTGGGCGCGCAGATCGCGGCGAAGTGGCTGGCGGCCCGCGGCCGGGACACGCTGGTCGAGCTGCTGCCCGGCCACCCCTACCTGCCCGGCTCGGTGGACCAGGACCTGCTCGTGGAGGCGGAGGGCCTGTTGCAGTACTCGCTGCGCGGTCAGGCGGACCTGCGGCGCGCACTGCGGGACGGCTTCTGGGAGCACCTTCAGACGCAGTACTAGGCCAGACGCAGAACTAGGCCGGGCGGGTGTCCCGGGGGAGTCTGTCCCAGAAGTCGGCGAGGGCATGGGCGGTCGGCAGGGGCTGGTCGGCGTTCGGGGAGTGCTCGGCTCCCGCGACGACCGTGCGGTGCGCGTTCAGCCGTACGGCCATGTCGTCGAGGATCGCCACCGGCCAGGTGTCGTCGTGCGCGCCCGACAGGACGTGGAACGGCAACGGTACGGCGGCGAGTTCGTCGACACGGTCCGGCTCGGTGCACAACTGGCGTCCGGTCGCGAGAAGTTGGGCGGGGCTGTGGCCCAGCCAGCGGCGGCGCAACTGCTCCGCGTCGCCGAGGCCGCGAGCCGGTCCGCCGACCTCCTCCGGCGGTCCCATCGCCTGGATGGCCTCCCACACCTCCTCCATCGACCGCATGGCGAGCGCGTCCCGCAGCAGCTTCACGCGCTGCTGCTGGGAGACGGAGATCTCCGCCGGGCCGGACGAGACCAGGGTGAGGGAGAGGAAGGGGGAGTGGTCCAGCAGCACGGCCGCCCGCGCGATCTGCCCGCCGAGCG
>NZ_MUKA01000224.1 GCF_002150735.1 Streptomyces africanus | reverse complement strand
CCCGCCGACGCCACGGGGTCTTCGGAGCCTGCCGAGGCCGGCTCCGAAGACCCCGTGGCGTCGGCGGGAGCGGCCTCTCCCGCCGCCGCCACGGTCACCGACGGCACCGACAGCGCCGAGGAGACCGCCGATGCGGCGGAGCGCCCGTTCCGCATCGTCGCCGTCACGTCCTGTCCCACCGGCATCGCCCACACCTACATGGCGGCCGAGTCGCTGGAGAACGCCGGCCGTGAGGCGGGCGTCGAGGTCACCGTCGAGCCCCAGGGCTCGGCCGGCTTCACCCGGGTCGACCCGTCGGTCATCGCGGCGGCGGACGCCGTGATCTTCGCCCACGACGTGCCCGTACGGGAGAAGGAACGCTTCGCCGGCAAGCCGACCGTCGACGTCGGTGTGAAGGCGGGCATCAACCGCCCCGCGGAACTCATCGCCGAGGTCCGCGAGAAGGCCGCCCGCGGGGAGATCACCTCCGGATCCGCCCCGGCCACTCCGGTGGAGCGCTCCGGCGACGCCGGCGAGGGCTACGGCACCAAGCTGCGCAAGTGGCTGATGTCCGGCGTCAGTTACATGGTGCCGTTCGTCGCGGCGGGCGGTCTGCTGATCGCCCTCGGCTTCGCGATCGGCGGCTACAAGGTCGACAAGGCCCCGTCGGTGATGGACCACTTCATGTGGGCGCAGGCCGACAGCTGGGCGGCCCTGCTCTTCCAGATCGGCGGCGTCGCCTTCGGCTTCCTCGTCCCCGTCCTGGCCGGTTACATCGCCTACGGCATGGCCGACCGGCCCGGCCTCGTCCCCGGCTTCGTCGGCGGCTCGATCGCCCTGACCATCAACGCCGGCTTCCTCGGCGGTCTCGCGGCCGGTCTGATCGCCGGTGGCGTGGTCATCGCGATCCAGAAGGTGAACATCCCGGCGGCGCTGCGCGGCATCATGCCGGTGGTGGTGATCCCGCTGATCTCCTCGGCGATCGTCGGGTTCCTGATGTTCGTCGTCATCGGCAAGCCCATCGCCGAGGCCCAGAAGGGCATGACCAACTGGCTGAACGGCCTGTCCGGCAGCAACGCCATCCTGCTCGGCGCCCTCCTCGGCCTGATGATGTGCTTCGACCTCGGCGGCCCCGTCAACAAGGTCGCCTACACCTTCGCCACGGCCGGTATCGCGGTGTCCAGCCCCAGCGACTCCGCGATGAAGATCATGGCGGCGGTCATGGCGGCCGGCATGGTGCCTCCGCTGGCGATGGCCCTGGCCACGACCGTGCGCGGCAAGCTCTTCACGCACACCGAGCGCGAGAACGGCAAGGCCGCCTGGGTGCTCGGCGCCTCCTTCATCTCCGAGGGCGCGATCCCGTTCGCCGCGGCCGACCCGCTGCGCGTCATCCCGGCCTCGATGGCCGGTGGCGCGATCACCGGCGCCCTGTCGATGGCCTTCGACACCACCCTGCGCGCCCCGCACGGCGGCATCTTCGTGGTGCCGCTGATCGGCAACCCGCTGCTCTACCTGGTCGCCATCGCCGCGGGTGTCTGCGTCACCACGGCCCTGGTGGTCGTCCTGAAGGGCATGCGCAAGCCGGCCCCGGGCGCCGCAGCGGGCTCCGGCGAGGCCGCGGCTCAGTCGGCGGAGGCGAAGCAGCCGGTGGCGGCGTGAGGCTCAACGCCTGAGGGCGGGCCGCGGGTTCGCCCCTTTCGGGGCGTGTGACCCGTTCACGGCACCTGCGAGATAGATCACGAAAATCACGGCCCGGGACCTTGAGTCCCGGGCCGTGGTGTCTACTGGGGCGCATGCCCGAGCACGTCTCCCGATGGCCCGAAGGCCACCCTCTCCCCGCCCTCCCGCAACAGCGGCAGACGGGCCCCCGGTCGGAGTCCGCGGAACTGACCCCCGAGGAGAGAGACGCTTTCGCGGAGCTGGCGCGCCGGCTGAGCGACAAGGGCTGAAGGGCTGAAGAACTAGGACAGCCGCGCCGCCCGTCGCTCCATCGCCTCGCGTGCCGCGTCCTCGCTGGCGTACACCTCGCACATGTGCCGCCCGTCCGGCGTCGCCGTGTGCTCCACCTCCCACAGGGAGACCTCCGCGCCGTCGCGCAGCAGGAACGCGTGCTCGTAGAGCGAGTAGCCCAGCCCCGCCCGGCCCGCGCGGCACGGGCGGCCGAAGGCCTGGGTGATCTGGTGACCGGACGCCGTGGCCAGCAAGGCCGCCGTGTCCGCCCCCGGCCGGTCCGCGTTCTCCGCGCGGCGCAGTAAACGCCGCGCGTGGTCCGCCGAGTCGACCCCGGCGTACGCATGCCGGGGCGCGGGGACCGGGGACAGCTGCACCGCCACCGGCAGCTCGAAGTCGGTCGTGTCCGGCGGCAGCGGCAGACGCGTGGTGGCGGCGCGCAGCTCCTCCTCGTCGACGTACACCTCGTGTTGCGGCTCGCTGCCGGGCGCCGTGTTGTGGACGAGCTCCCACAGCGTGAGCGCGGAACCGTCGGCGAGCAGCCAGGTGTGCCGGTACGTCTCCCGGTGCAGGCCCGCGCTGTGGTGCGCGGAGTGCAGCGAACCGTCGTGCGCCAGCGCGCAGTCCAGCCGCCTTATCGTCTCGTCCGGCAGCTCGAAGGAGTTCAGGGCGCGGCCGAGGAGTCGCGCGAGGTGCTCCTCCGGAGACTCGGGCGAGTCGTGGGGTTCGTACGCTGCCGTCTCGTACGGAACGCTCAAGGTTTCTCCCGGCGTTGCTGCATGTCACCTTGTGGGTGCATACCGTAGCCCCTCCATCGGACATCATGTCCGGGAACCGAGAAAACGTACGGGAAGGAAAACGCACGGGCCGCGCGAAAAGTTCCCGCGCGGCCCGGTCGGTCCGTCAAAATTCCAGTGTGGGCGGTCGTTCAGCCGCTCACGCGTCGCTGCCCGCGACCCACTGGCTCCAGTCCAGGTTCCAGCCGTTGAGCCCGTTGTCCGGCGCCACCGTCTTGTCGGGCGAGTTCTTGACGACCACCACGTCACCGATGAGCGAGTTGTCGTAGAACCACTTGGCGGACGTGCTGCCCCCGGCGCCCTGGACGTCCGCCAGACCGACGCAGCCATGGCTGGTGCCCTGGCGGCCGAAGGGCGGGTTGCCCTTGTTGTACCAGTAGTTGCCGTGGATGAACGTGCCGGACGTCGTCAGGCGCATCGCGTGCGGCACGTCCGGGATGTCGTACTCCCCGCCGAGCCCGACCGTCCGACTGTTCATCCGGGTCTGCACGAACTTCTCGGAGATCACCATCTGCCCGTTGTACGTGGTGTGTTCCGGGCTGCCCGCCGAGATCGGGACCGTCTTGAGGGTCTTGCCGTCCCGCACGACCGTCATGGTCTGCGTGTTGACGTCGACCGTGGAGACCTGTGAGCGTCCGACGGTGAAGGTGACCGTCTTCTTCTGCACGCCGTAGACGCCGTTCGTGCCCTCGACCCCGTCCAGGTCGATCTTCATCGTGACCTTGGAACCGGCCTTCCAGTACTCCTCGGGCCGGAAGTCGAGCCGCTGCGAGCCGAACCAGTGCCCGACGACCTGCTGCCCGCTGCTGGACGCGACCGTGATGTGCGACTGCACGTCCTTGCGGTTCGTGATCGCCTTGTCGAAGGTGAACGACACCGGCATGCCCACGCCGACCGTGGAGCCGTTGTCCGGCGTGTACGTCCCGATGAAGCTGTTCGCCGAGGTGACGGTCGTGAAGATGGAGTTCGCTGCGGCCGTACGGCCCTTCGTGTCCTTCGCGGTCGCCGATATCCGGTACTTGGTGCCGCGCTCCAGCTGCTCCTTCGGCTTCCAGGCCTTGCCGTCGGAGGAGATCGAGCCCGGTACGGCCTGGCCGCCGCCCGCCACCGTCATCTTCACGTCGGTCAGCTTGCCGTCGCTGACCTTCACGCCGGTCTTGTTGATGGAGGCGCCGGTCGAACCGTCCTTCGCCGAGATGGCGATCTTCGCGACGGACGTCTTCGCCGAGTCGCTGCCACCCTTGGCGTCGTCATCGGCGTTGGCGCTGCCACCGCAGGCGGTGAGCGTCAGGGCGCCGATCATCAGGGCGGCACATGCCCCCAGTGTGCGCCGCGCTGCAATGTCCGGCGTTGTCACGGGCTGCTCCCAGTTCGTGTGATGTGCGTGGTCCGCTCCAGTACGTGAGAGAAGAGGGGCCGGGCGGCCGGTCGGGTTCCGTCCGACCGCCATGAGCGACATCACCGTTACAGGGCCGGGACAATGTCCGGCGCCGCTGTGGAACCGCTGTGCGCTGCCCGTCCGTTCAGCGGCCCCCGTACAACTCCCCGTACGACGGCCACGCCCCGCCCGGGCCGTCGACCGGCTCCGCGGCGCGCACGGCCCGTACGATCGCCCGGGTCACGACGTCCGCGCCCGCCGCGAGGATCTCGTTGAGGGCGAGCGGGTTCGCGGCGTCCAGGGTCCGCTCTGCGGTCGCCAGCGCGAACACCGTGTCCCCGTCGTTGAGAAGGTGCACCGGCCGCACCGCGCGGGCGATGCCGTCGTGTGCCGTACCGGCCAGCTTCTGCGCCTGCGCCTTCGACAGGTCCGCGTCCGTGGCGACCACTGCCAGCGTGGTGTTGAGCGGCGGAGGCGCGCTCCTCGCGGCCGTCTCGGCGAGGCGCCTTCGGGCTGCCTCGTGCACCGTCGCCTCCGGGTACTCCACCCGCCCCTGGAACAACTCCCCGTACAGCACCCCCGTCTCCGGATCCAGCACCGACCCCGCCGCGTTGGCCACCACCAGCGCGGCCACCGTGATCCCCGAGCCGAGCACGGCGGACGCGCCGCCGACGCCGCCCTTCACGACCCCGACCACCGCCCCCGTACCGGCGCCCACACACCCCTCGGGCACCGCCGCGCCGGGCTCGCTCGCCGCGGCCGCCTCGACCGCCGCCCGGCCGGTGGCCGCGTCCGGCCGGGCCCGGAAGTCGCCGCCGCGCCCCAGATCGAAGACACAGGCGGCGGGCACCACCGGCACGACATGCGCCGGGTCCGCCCCGACCCGGATCCCGCGCCCCCGTTCCTCCAGCCAGGCCATCACCCCCGAAGCCGCGTCGAGCCCGAACGCGCTGCCGCCGGTCAGCACGACCGCCTCGACCTTCCGCACCACGTTGCGCGGGTCCAGCGCGTCCGTCTCCTTGGTGCCGGGACCACCGCCCCGCACGTCCACGGCGGCCACCGCCCCGCCCTCCGGGGCCAGCACCACCGTGGTGCCGGTGAGCCAGCCGTCGCCGGCCCGTGTCGCGTGCCCCACCCGCAGGCCGGAGACATCCGTCAGAGCGTCCACCAGAGCGTCAACTGTCATGCCGCCCAGTCTCGTCCAGACGCCGGCCCCGGCGGGCGCACCCAGCCGGTCGGCGCCGTCAGCCTGCCCGGGGGACGGCCCTGCGCAGGGCCAGGGTCTCTGCCGCCACCACCGACAGCGCGCACACCAGGCCTGCCGCGAGCACCGCCCAGTCGTCGAGGAACGTGCAGCAGATCACCAACAGGGCCGTCGTCGGCAGCACCAGCTGCTGGGCGATGCCCGACTTGAAGTGGCGCGAGTGCAGGGCCCACAAGGTCAGCAGGTACAGAGCCGTCGGCAGGGTCACGGCGGCCGACGCCGCCAGCGTGGAGACGTGCGCCTTGCCGACCGTCTGCTCCACCGCCACCTCCAGCCCGGCGCCGATCGCTGCCGCCGAGGCGAAGACCAGGTAGTGGCCGTAGCCCCACAGGAACGCCTGCCGGTTGGAGCGCAGATGGTCGTGGATGGGGACCACGAAGTAGACCCACCACGCGGCGAAGATGATCAGCAGCCCGCCCGCCGCGATGGGGAGGAGCTCGCCCAGGGCGTCGTTCTCGTCGATGCCCGACTTCACGGCGACCGTGGCCGCGGCGATCGTCTCGCCGAGCACGATGATGGTGAACAGCCCGTACCGCTCCGCGATATGGCGCGGATGCCAGGACGTGGGACGGCCCTTCTCCGCCCACGGCGGCACGCACATCTCCAGCAGCGCCATCACCAGGAACCACCAGGGCCTGGCCCCCTCGGGCAGGAACAGCAGCCCCAGCCAGCCGACCTGGCACGCCAGCAGACCACCGGCGTAGCGCAGAGCCGTCGCCCGCTCCGGGCCCTCGGCGGAGCGGGCCGCCCGCAGCCACTGGGCCGCCATGGCGAGCCGCATGATCACGTAGCCCAGCCAGACCACGAAGAACTCGTGCTCCCCGAACGCCCGGGAGACCCCCGCCGCGAGGACCAGCACACCGGCGATCTGCACCAGCGTGACGACCCGGTAGAGCACGTCGTCGTTGTCGTACGCCGAGGCGAACCACGTGAAGTTCATCCACGCCCACCACACGGCGAAGAACACCATCGTGTAGTCGAGGATCCCCTCGCCCGCATGCCCCTCGGCGACGGAGTGCACCAGCTGGATGCCCGCCTGGGACACCGCGACGACGAAGCACAGGTCGAAGAAGAGCTCCAGCGGCGAGGCCGCCCGGTGCGCCTCGCCGCGGCCCCGGGCCGTGAGCCTGCGCAGCGGCCCCCGGACGCCGGGTCCGCCGGAGGGGCTGGACGCAGGGGAGGGGAG
>NZ_MUKA01000223.1 GCF_002150735.1 Streptomyces africanus | reverse complement strand
CGAATACTTTCTGTGGCTGCGGGCCGGGGCACCGGAACTGGACCCGGCCGATGTCGACCGTGCAGTGGCGGAGGGGCCGCGTTGACCGAGAACCGAGCTCGTACTGTTTTCCTGCTCGCCCACACGGGGCGGCCCGCCGCCGTGCGCAGTGCCGAGCTCGTCGTGAAGGGGCTGCTGCGCTCCGGTCTGGGCGTGCGCGTCCTGGAGGCCGAGGCGTGCGACCTGCCGCTGCCGGACGAGGTGGAGCTGGTCAAGGAGGCCACCCCGCAGTGCCTCGACGGGTGCGAGCTGCTCATCGTGCTGGGCGGTGACGGCACGCTGCTGCGCGGTGCCGAGTTCGCGCGGGCGTCGGGCGTGCCGATGCTCGGCGTCAACCTCGGCCGGGTCGGCTTCCTCGCGGAGGCCGAGCGGGACGACCTCGACAAGGTCGTCGACCGGGTGGTGTCCAAGGCGTACGAGGTCGAGGAGCGGATGACCGTCGACGTCGTGGTGCACCGCAACGGGGACATCGTGCACACGGACTGGGCGCTGAACGAGGCGGCCGTGCAGAAGGTGTCCGCCGAGCGGATGCTGGAGGTCGTCCTGGAGATCGACGGGCGGCCGGTGACGGGGTTCGGCTGTGACGGGATCGTGTGTGCGACGCCCACGGGGTCGACGGCGTACGCGTTCTCCGCGGGCGGGCCCGTGGTGTGGCCGGAGGTCGAGGCGTTGCTGATGGTGCCGATCTCGGCCCATGCCTTGTTCGCGAAGCCGTTGGTGACGTCGCCGGATTCTGTGTTGGCTGTGGAGGTTCTGCCACACATTCCTCCAGGGGTTCTGTGGTGTGACGGGCGGCGGACCGTGGAGTTGCCGCCCGGTGCGAGGGTGGAGGTGCGGCGGGGGGCTGTGCCGGTGCGGCTGGCTCGGCTGCACCATGCTTCGTTCACGGATCGGCTGGTGGCCAAGTTCGCGCTGCCTGTTTCGGGGTGGCGGGGGGCTCCTCACTAGCGGTTTGCGGGGGGTGGTTGTTCGTCGTCCGCGGGTGCGGGTTCGTCGTGGCTGGTCGCGCCCACGCGGCGGAGCCGCATATTGATACAGCCCCGCGCCCCTGAAAGAAGGGCGCTGCCACTCTCGTGGGTGACAAGAGTGGGCCAGTCGCAATCCTTGGCCCGGACCTCGTAAGGTCGTGTCCGTGTTGGAGGAGATGCGGATACGGTCGCTCGGTGTGATCGACGACGCCGTTGTCGAGCTGTCGCCCGGGTTCACCGCGGTCACCGGTGAGACGGGTGCGGGCAAGACCATGGTGGTCACCAGCCTCGGGCTGCTGCTGGGCGGGCGCGCGGACCCGGCGCTCGTGCGGATCGGGGCCGGGAAGGCCGTCGTGGAGGGGCGGATCACCGTCCCGGACGACGCCACGGCCGCCGTACGCGCCGAGGAGGCCGGGGCCGAGCTCGACGACGGGGCGTTGCTGATCAGCCGTACCGTTTCCGCCGAGGGGCGCTCGCGGGCGCACCTGGGCGGGCGCAGCGTGCCCGTGGGGGTGCTCGCCGAGCTCGCCGACGAGCTGGTGGCCGTGCACGGGCAGACCGACCAGCAGGGGCTGCTCAAGCTGTCCCGGCAGCGGCAGGCGCTCGACCGGTACGCCGGGGACGCGGTCGCCGTGCCGCTGGCCAAGTACGGCGAGGCGTACAAGCGGCTGCGGGCCGTCTCCGCCGAACTCGACGAGATCACCACGCGCGCGCGTGAACGGGCCCAGGAGGCCGACATGCTGCGCTACGGGCTCGACGAGATCGCCGCCGTCGAGCCCCGGGCCGGCGAGGACGTGGAGCTGGCCGAGGAGGCCGAGCGGCTCGGGCACGCCGAGGCGCTGGCGTCCGCCGCCGCGGTCGCGCACGCCGCGCTCGCGGGCAATCCGGAGGACCCGGAGGGCGTCGACGCCGGGACGCTCGTCGCGGGCGCGCAGCGGGCCCTGGACGCCGTACGGTCGCACGACCCGGCGCTGGCCGCGCTCGCCGACCGCATCGGGGAGATCGGGATCCTGCTGCGCGACGCGGCCGGGGACCTGGCCGGGTACGCCGACGATCTGGACGCCGATCCGCTGCGGCTGGCGGCCGTCGAGGAGCGGCGCGCCGCGCTCACCGGGCTGACCCGGAAGTACGGCGAGGACATCGCCGCCGTGCTGGCCTGGGCCGAGCGGAGTGCCGCCCGGCTGACCGAACTCGACGGCGACGACGAGCGGATCGGGGAACTGACCGCCGAGCGGGATGCGCTGCGGGCCGAACTGGGCGGGCTCGCACAGGCGTTGACGGAGGCGCGGACGGAGGCCGCCGAGCGGTTCGCCGCCGCCGTGACCGCCGAGCTGGCCTCGCTGGCCATGCCGCACGCGCGGGTGTCCTTCGACATCCGGCAGACCGAGGATCCGGAGGGCGTCGAGGTCGGCGGCCGTCCGGTCGCGTACGGGCCCGCGGGTGCCGACGAGGTGGAGCTGCTGCTGGCCCCGCACCCGGGCGCGCCGGCGCGGCCGATCGCCAAGGGGGCGTCCGGCGGTGAGCTGTCTCGCGTGATGCTGGCCGTGGAGGTCGTGTTCGCGGGGACGGATCCCGTGCCGACGTATCTCTTCGACGAGGTCGACGCCGGTGTCGGTGGCAAGGCGGCGGTCGAGATCGGCCGGCGGCTCGCGCGGCTGGCGAAGACCGCGCAGGTCGTGGTCGTGACCCATCTCCCGCAGGTCGCCGCCTTCGCCGACCGGCAGTTGCTGGTCGAGAAGACGAACGACGGCTCGGTCACCCGTTCCGGTGTGAAGGTGCTGGAAGGGGAGGAGCGGGTCCGGGAGCTGTCCCGGATGCTCGCCGGCCAGGAGGACTCGGAGACGGCCCGGGCGCACGCGGAAGAGCTGCTGGCGACGGCTCGGGCGGATCTGTAGGGGAGAGCGGATCCGGAGCGGAGGAGCAGTCGCGTAGTTGACGGAGATGCGCCGATCTTCACTCGTGTGGGTGACCCGGCCCGGCGCGTCTCCCCGACGCCGCGCCCCGCTGTCGCGCCGCCGGGCTTCGGGGCGTTCCCGGAACCCGCACAGGTCCTGGCATCCTTGGCGGAGTACGCGTGGGAATCCTGCGCGGTGATCGCCCGACCCGAACCAGGAGCCCGGCCACGTGACCCCCGTGAGCAGCCACTCACCGCATGGCCAGTCGCCGTTGCGCACCGTGCAGGTGCTGGGCGGAGGCAACGCGGCCAGCAGTGCGCATGTGCGCTCCCTGACTGCGGGGCTCGTCGCGCGGGGCGTGAAAGTCACGGTGTGCGCCCCATATGAGGCGGATCACGCCTATGACTTCAGCGGTGTCGGGGCCGACCACGTGCATGTACCGCGCAGCAGTGACCCGGTGTCGGTCGCGGCCCTGCGGGCGGCCTGTGCCGACGCCGATCTGGTGCACGCGCACGGGCTGCACGCCTCGTTCCGCACCGTGCTCGCCCTCAGCGGGCGGCGCGTGCGCACTCCGCTCGTCGTGACGTGGCACGACCGGGCGCATGCCGACGGGGCCCGCGCCCATCTGCTGCGGGTGCTGGAGCGGCGGGTCGTGAAGGCGGCCACCGTGGTGCTGGGGACGACCTCGGCCCTCGTGGACCGGGCACGGCGGAGCGGCGCGCGGGACGCACGGCTCGCGGCCGTCGCGCTGCCCGGCCCGCGCAGGCCCGTGGAGCCCGACGATCCCGACCGGCTGCGGCCCAAGGTGCGTGCCGAACTCGGCGCCATCGGACGGCCGTTGCTGATCGCCGTCGGCTCCCTGGAGCGGCACCGCGGATACGACGTGCTGCTGGACGCCGCGCGCGCCTGGCGCCGGCTCGATCCCGTGCCCCTGGTCGTGATCGCGGGCGAGGGTCCGCTGCGCGGCGAACTCCAGGAGCGGATCGAGGGCGAGGGCCTGCCCGTCCGGCTCATCGGGCGGCGCGACGACATCACCGACCTGCTCGCCGCCGCCGACCTCGCCCTGCTGCCGAGCCGGTGGGAGGAGGCGCGCTCCGTCCTCGCCCAGGAGGCCCTCCAGGCGCGTGTGCCGCTCGTCGCGGCAGATGTCGGCGGTATCCCGGAACTCGTAGGCGACGCGGCCGAACTCGTCCCGCGCGGCGACGCGGGGGCGCTCGCCGGTACCGTCGTACGCCTGCTCGGCGACCCCGAGCGCCGGGAGCTGCTGAAGGCCAAGGGCGCGCGGCAGGCGGCGACCTGGCCGACCGAGGACGAGACGGTCGCCCAAGTGCTCAGCGTCTACGACGAGTTGACCCAGCCCCGGCCCCTCGCCTAGCGCGCGCCGGACCCTAGGGAACGTGCCTGCGGGCCCGGAGCGCCAGGCTCAGGGCCAGGACCGTCTGCGGGTCGTCGAGGTCCGTCCCTAGCAACTCCCCGATGCGCGCCAGGCGGTTGTACAGCGTCTGCCGGTTGAGGTGGAGCTCCCGGGCCGTCTCCGCCTTGCGTCCCGCGTGGGCGAGATAGGTCGACAGGGTGGGCAGCAGCGGCGGCCGGGAGCGCCGCTCGTGCTCCAGGAGCGGACCGAGGGCCCGGTCGACGAAGGCGGCCAGGTCCGGATGGTCGCGCAGCCGCCACAGCAGCAGGTCGATGTCCAGGCGCCGGGCGTCGTACCAGGGCCGGTCCGGCAGGCCCTGGGCCGCCGTGGCCGTCTCGGCCGCGTGCCGCAGGCCCGACGCCGCGGCCGTCCAGCCGCCCGCCACGCCCACGACCACCACCGGCGGCGGGCCGCCCGGCCGCAGCATCCCGGCCCGGCCCACCCCGGCCCGCAGCGCCGCCGCGACCCGGTCCGCCACCGTCACCCGCTCCGGCTCCGAGCGCAGCCCCAGCAGCACCAGCACCCGGCCCTCCACCGGCCGTACCCCGAGCAGCACCGGCACGCCCACCGACGCCAGTTCCTCGGACACCGCCCGCGCCAGCACGGCCCAGCCTCCCCCCGGCGACAGGGCGTCCCCGAGCCGCATGACGACCGGCAGCAGCGGGCCTTCGCCCGGCCGGAAGCCCAGCACGCGCGCCTGCGCCGGGGCGTCCTGCGCCGTGACCCGGCCCTCGGCGAGGTCCGTGAGGAAGTCGCCGCGCCCGCGCGCCGCCAGCTCCTCCTCCTGCCGTGCCTGCATCAGCACCACGGCCAGGATGCCCGCCGCCCGCTCCGCCGCCATCCGGTGCACCGGCGCCAGGGCAGCCCGTACGGGCAGCAGCACGAGCCGTGCGCGGACGCCCCCGCTGCCGGGCCCGCCGCCCGGCACGTCCACCAGGACCGAGCCCGCGAGCGGCGGCTCGTCCTTGTGCTGGCCGCGCAGCCCCTCCCACACCTGGAGCGGGTCCGCGCCCTCGGGACCGGCCCCCGCGGCGTACAGCAACTGCCCGTCCGCCGTCTCCAGGAAGACGGGGTTGCCGCCGAAGTCGGCCAGGATGCCGAGGACTTGGGGTACCCCACCGCCGCCCAGCAGGGCCTCGGTACACCGTCGGTGCACCTCCTCCGCCCGCTGGAGCAGCGCGTAGTGGCCGTTGACGATCTCGGTGTGGATCTCCTCCGTGACCGTGACGAACGGCACCTCGCGGTGCAGCTGGACGAGCGGCAGCCCGGCCGAGCGGGCCGTGTCCACGAGGGCCGCGGGCAGCCGTGTGAAGCGCGGGCCGAGTTCCACGACCAGGGCGGCGATGCCGCGCTCGGCCAGCGTCCGTACGAACGCCCGCTGTTCGGCCGGGCGGGTGCCGAGGCCGTAGCCCGTGGTCAGCAGCAGCTCACCGCCCTTGAGCAGCGAGGCGATGTGCGGCACCTCACCGGCGTGCACCCAGCGCACGGTCCGCCCCAGCCGGTCGGCGCCCGCCAGCACCTCGGGCAGCCCGCTGCGCAGCCCCGGCAGCTCCAGTGCCCGCTGCACGGTGATCCCGGCGCCCTGGGTGCCGTAGCCGCTGTCCGTCGCGCTGTCCATGAGCCGGACGCTACCCGCGCGGGTGCCTCCCGGACATCTCAGGGACGACGGAGCCCGGATTGAGCCGGAGACGACCGGGTACGGGCGCGGTCATGGACATCAGCGTGGTCGCCGTGGGGCGGGAGGACGACAGTCCGGTCGAGGAGCCGTTGCGGGTGGCGGTGCTCGCCGACCGGCTCGGGTACCGGGAGGTGTGGGCGGGCGAGGGACCGACGTGGGACTCGTTCGTCCTGGCGACGGCGATCGGCGCGGCCACCGAACAGGCCGCGCTGACGGCCGGACCCGTGCCGGTCTCGGTGCGCGACCCGCTCACCATCGTCCGGGGCGCCGCGTCCACCGCGGCCGTCACCGGCCGGCCCGTCGGCGTGGCCCTGGGTACGTCCAGCAAGCGGGTCGTCGAGGGCGTGCACGGGCGGCCGCGGACCCGGCCGGCCACCGCGCTCGCGGAGTCGGCGGCGGCCGTGCGCGCGCTGATGGACAGCCGGCCGGGCGAGCCGATCGTGCCCGGCAGCAGCTTCCCGCGTCGTCTTCCGCCGCCCGGAGGCCTGCTCACCGTCGCGGCGTTCGGCGAACGCGCGGTCGCCGCGGCCGTCGGGCACGCCGACCGGATGCTGCTCGACCTCGTCTCCCCCGAGCAGGTCCGCATGCTGCGGGCCCGGATGCTCGCCGCCGCCGAGCGGGCCGGGCGTACGCCGCCCCGGCTGGCCGCCTGGCTGCCCGCCGCCGTGGACCCGGAGCCGGAGACGCTCACGCAGGTCCTGCGCAGTGTCGTGGGCTATCTCACCGTGCCGGGCTACAGCGACATGTTCGTCGATGCGGGGTTCGCCGAGGTCGTCGAGCTGGCCGCCAAGGGAGCCGACCCGGACACCCTGCTGCGGGCCCTGCCGCCCGAGGCCGCGGACACGGTCGCCCTCGTCGGCGACGCAGGCACCGTCCGCGCCCGCGTCTACGCCTACGCCGAGGCCGGCCTCGACGAGATCGCCCTCGTCCCCGCCACGGCGGGCGACCCGGCGGGGGAGCGCACGCTCACGGCCCTCAGGCCGGCGTGATGTTGTGGTTGAAGCGGAACACGTTGTCCGGGTCGTAGCGCCGCTTCAGCTCCGCCAGCCGCCCGGTGTTCTCGGCGCCGAGCCCCGCGACCACCCGGTCGGTGCCCTCGTCGCCGATGAAGTTCAGGTAGACGGCGCCGGTGCTCCACGGCCGCACGCGGGCGCGCACGTCCCGCACCCACCGCACGCACCGCTCGTCGTCCGCCGGGTCCTGCCACATGCCGTAGGGGTGCACCGCCCAGGGAGCGTCCCGGTAGGGCACCGGGTACTCGTGCGGGCCGGCGGCGATGGCGCCCCCCTGCGGGAGCAGCACGTACTGGGTCCCGGTGGGTACGGGCACGGCCTCGGCGCTCGCGCAGTAGACGTCCACGAAGTCGTCGGGCGCACCCGTCAGGTACTCGGCCGACCAGTAGTGCCGCATGCCGGGCGGGTCGTCGAGCATGCACTGGACGTCGGCGTACGGCATCGCGCCGACGATCTCGGTCTCGTGCGGCAGGGCCAGCAGGGGCTGGGCGACCTTGCGCATGTCGTCCTCGCCGCCGGCGTAGGTCAGCAGCATGCCGCACACGAGCGTGCCCACGAGGTGCCCGGGGACGAACTCCTCCGGCGGAGCGGTGAAGTACAGGACGCCGCCGCCCGCCTCGTCGGGCGCGTGCGCGATCACCTCGCGGAAGGTGCGCACCACGTCCGGGCCGTGTTCCGGCAGGAACAGCGCCAGCGCGACGGAGAACTCGGGCAGTTCGTGCAGCCGCAGCGTCATCGCCGTGGCGACGCCGAAGTTCCCGCCGCCGCCGTGCAGCGCCCAGAACAGGTCCGGGTTCTCGTCGGCGCTCGCGTGGACCCGGGCGCCGTCGGCGGTGACGAGTTCGACTCCGAGCAGGTTGTCGACGGCGAGCCCGCACCAGCGGTCGAGCCAGCCGGTGCCGCCGCCCAGCACAAAACCGCCGACACCGGTGGTGGAGGCGCGGCCGCCGGTCGTCGCCAGTCCGTACGGCTGGGTGGCCCGGTCCAGGTGGCTCATCGTGGCGCCGCCGGCGACCCGGGCCGCCTGCGCCGCCGGATCCACGGTCACCTCGTGCATCCGGCGCAGATCGACCATCACGCTGCCCTCGCCCACGGCCATGCCCGCCACGCTGTGGCCGCCGCCCCGGACCGCGACCGGCAGATCCAGCTCCCTGGCGAACCGCACGGCCCGCACGACGTCGTCTTCGTCGGCGCATTGCGCGAGCACGGCGGGCCGTCGGTCGATCATGGTGTTGAAGACGGCCCGGGCTTCGTCGTAGCCCGGGTCCTCAGGGGCGAACACGTCGCCCGTCAGATCCTCGCGCAGCGCGGTGAGAGCCGCGCCCGCCTTCGAGAGGGAAGCCATGGCCGCCCCCTTCCGAAAAGGGGCAATCGTCCGCTTCCAGCCTAGGCGGCCACGGCCGAGCGGGCCTGTTCAGCCCCCGTACGCCCCCGAAGCCGTCAGGCGCAGTGCCGTGTCGATCAGCGGCACGTGGCTGAACGCCTGCGGGAAGTTGCCCACCTGGCGCTGGAGGTGCGGGTCCCACTCCTCCGCCAGCAGGCCGAGGTCGTTGCGCAGGGACAGCAGCTTCTCGAACAGCTTGCGGGCCTCGTCCACGCGGCCGATCATCGCCAGGTCGTCGGCCATCCAGAACGAGCAGGCGAGGAACGCGCCCTCGTCGCCGGGCAGGCCGTCGACGCCCTCGTTGTCGCCCTGCGTCGGGTAGCGCAGGATGAAGCCGTCCGGCGTGGACAGCTCCCGCTGGATCGCCTCGATGGTGCCGATGACGCGCTTGTCGTCCGGCGGCAGGAAGCCCATCTGCGGGATCAGCAGCAGCGACGCGTCCAGCTCCTTCGAGCCGTACGACTGCGTGAAGGTGTTGCGTTCCTTGTCGTAGCCCTTCTCGCACACGTCACGGTGGATGTCGTCGCGCAGTTCCTTCCACCGCTCCAGCGGGCCGTCCGCGTCACCGGACTCGATCAGCTTGATCGTGCGGTCGACGGCGACCCAGGCCATCACCTTGGAGTGCACGAAGTGGCGGCGCGGGCCGCGCACCTCCCAGATGCCCTCGTCCGGGTTCTGCCAGTGGTCCTCCAGGTAGCGGATCAGCTTCAGCTGGAGCAGCGAGGCGTAGTCGTTGCGCGCCAGGCCCGTCATGTGGGCCAGGTGCAGGGCCTCGGTGACCTCGCCGTAGACGTCCAGCTGGAGCTGGTGCGCGGCGCCGTTGCCGACCCGGACCGGGGTGGAGTTCTCGAAGCCCGGCAGCCAGTCCAGCTCCGCCTCGCCGAGCTCGCGCTCACCGGCGATGCCGTACATGATCTGCAGGTTCTCCGGGTCGCCGGCCACGGCCCGCAGCAGCCACTCGCGCCAGGCGCGGGCCTCCTCGCGGTAGCCGGTGCGCAGCAGCGAGGACAGTGTGATCGCCGCGTCGCGCAGCCACGTGTAGCGGTAGTCCCAGTTGCGGACACCGCCGATGTCCTCCGGCAGGGAGGTGGTCGGCGCGGCGACGATGCCGCCGGTCGGGGCGTACGTCAGGGCCTTCAGCGTGATCAGCGAGCGGACCACGGCCTCCCGGTAGGGCCCGTGGTACGTGCAGTGGTCGACCCACTCGCGCCAGAAGTCCTCCGTCGCCTCCAGCGACTGCTCCGGCTCGGGCAGCGGCGGCGGCTCCTTGTGCGAGGGCTGCCAGGAGATCGTGAACGCGATCCGGTCACCCGGCGCGACCGTGAAATCCGCGTACGTCGTCAGTGACTTGCCGTACGTCTCCGCGGAGGTGTCGAACCACACGGAGTCGGGGCCCGCCACGGCCACCGTGCGCCCGTCGTGCTTGTGCACCCACGGCACCACCCGCCCGTAGGAGAACCGCATCCGCAGTGCCGAGCGCATCGGCACGCGGCCCGAGACGCCCTCCACGATCCGGATCAGCTGCGGGGCGCCGTCACGCGGCGGCATGAAATCCGTCACCCGGACCGTGCCCCGCTGGGTGTCCCACTCGGATTCGAGGATCAGCGAGTCACCGCGGTAGCTGCGCCGGGCCGCGGTGGGCGGCTGCTGGTCGGAGGCGTACGCCGGTCCGAGCCGCCAGAAGCCGTGTTCCTCGGTGCCCAGCAGGCCGGCGAAGATGGCGTGCGAGTCGAAGCGGGGCAGGCACAGCCAGTCCACTGTGCCGTCCCGGCAGACCAGGGCAGCGGTCTGCATGTCTCCGATGAGTGCGTAATCTTCGATGCGCCCGGCCACGTGCAACTCCAGTCGAACGGCCACGTCACCCCGCAAGGGGGCTGTCGCTAGTGCGGTCAAGGGGGATTTTCAGCAAGTCTTGCAATGCATCGTTGAGCGATGAAGCAAAACAGGTCGCTCTGCCGTGATGCAAAGCGCCAATTGTTGCTCAACGAACTGACGAGCTCACGTTGTTCCGGTACTTACGGGCGGGGGGTGGTGCCGTTGGGCCGGCGGGCTCGGCAGCGAGTGTCCGAGCAGGATACGACGCACGCCGATGTTCCGGGTGCCCGTCCAGGCAAGGTGAGTACGCCGAACGAGTGAGCAAGGGGTGAGAGACCGGTGACGGTGACCGTCTGCGTGTCGGTCCGTGCGCGGAGCGTGGCCGGAAGCCATCGCGCCGCGGCGCTGATACGCTGGTAGCCCGTGGACCGGTGGGCAGCAAACCCCCGAACCGCAGCGACGGCGACCCCCCGGAGACCTCCGGCAGGCAGCCGCACCGCACCCCCAGACCGCGACCACGGGAGCCCCGTCTTGGCCATGCCGCCCGCCGCTTTTCGTAATTCGACGACCAAGCACATCTTCGTCACCGGGGGTGTCGCCTCCTCGCTCGGCAAGGGCCTGACGGCCTCCAGCCTCGGCATGCTGCTCAAGGCCCGCGGACTGCGCGTCGTGATGCAGAAGCTCGACCCGTACCTCAACGTCGACCCGGGCACGATGAACCCGTTCCAGCACGGTGAGGTGTTCGTCACCAACGACGGCGCCGAGACCGACCTGGACATCGGCCACTACGAGCGCTTCCTCGACCGCGACCTGGACGGATCCGCGAACGTCACCACCGGTCAGGTGTACAACACCGTGATCGCCAAGGAGCGGCGCGGCGAGTACCTGGGCGACACGGTGCAGGTCATCCCGCACATCACCAACGAGATCAAGCACCGCATCCGCCGCATGGCGACGGACGAGGTCGACGTCGTGATCACCGAGGTCGGCGGCACGGTCGGCGACATCGAGTCGCTGCCGTTCCTGGAGACCGTCCGCCAGGTGCGGCACGAGGTCGGCCGGGACAACGTCTTCGTGGTGCATATCTCGCTCCTGCCGTACATCGGCCCCTCGGGTGAGCTGAAGACGAAGCCCACCCAGCACTCGGTTGCGGCCCTGCGCAACATCGGTATCCAGCCGGACGCGATCGTGCTGCGCTGCGACCGCGAGGTGCCGACCGCGATCAAGCGGAAGATCTCGCTGATGTGCGACGTCGACGAGGCCGCCGTCGTCGCCTGCCCCGACGCCCGCTCGATCTACGACATCCCGAAGACCGTGCACGGCGAGGGCCTCGACGCCTATGTCGTCCGCAAGCTCGACCTGCCGTTCCGCGACGTCGACTGGACGACCTGGGACGACCTGCTCGACCGCGTCCACAACCCCGACCACGAGATCACCCTCGCGCTGGTCGGCAAGTACATCGACCTGCCCGACGCCTACCTGTCGGTCACCGAGGCGCTGCGCGCCGGCGGCTTCGCCAACCGGGCCCGCGTGAAGATCAAGTGGGTCACCTCCGACGACTGCAAGACCCCGGCGGGTGCCGCGGCGCAGCTCGGCGACGTCGACGCCATCTGCATCCCCGGCGGCTTCGGCGACCGCGGTGTGCTCGGCAAGGTCGGCGCGATCAAGTACGCCCGCGAGAACAAGATCCCGCTGCTCGGCCTCTGCCTCGGCCTGCAGTGCATCGTGATCGAGGCCGCGCGCAACCTGGCCGAGATCTCCGACGCCAACTCCACCGAGTTCGACCCGGCCACCGCCCACCCGGTCATCTCCACGATGGCCGAGCAGCTCGACATCGTCGCGGGTGAGGGCGACATGGGCGGCACCATGCGGCTCGGCATGTACCCGGCGAAGCTGGCCGAGGGCTCGATCGTGCGCGAGGTGTACGACGGCAAGGAGTACGTCGAGGAGCGGCACCGGCACCGCTACGAGGTGAACAACGCCTACCGCGCCGAGCTGGAGAAGAGGGCGGGCATCCTGTTCTCCGGCACGTCCCCGGACGGCAAGCTCGTCGAGTACGTCGAGTATCCGCGCGACGTCCACCCGTACCTGGTCGCCACCCAGGCGCACCCGGAGCTGCGCTCGCGGCCGACGCGTCCGCACCCGCTGTTCGCCGGGCTCGTCAAGGCCGCGGTCGAGCGGAAGACTTCCAAGTAACACACCAGTTGTACGGTGGCCGGGGTGCATCCCTTCAAAGGGTGTGCACCCCGGTTTCTTTTCGGCAGGTCGTGCGGGGCACGTGGAAGGACAGGCATGACGATCAAGGACACCCCGGAGGAGTGGGAGATCCGGGCGACGGACACCCCCTTCGTCGGCAACAAGACCTCCGTCCGCACTGATGACGTGGTCATGCCCGACGGCACCGTGGTCGGCCGTGACTACCAGGTCCACCCCGGCTCCGTGGCCGTCCTCGCCCTCGACGAGGCCGACCGCGTCCTGGTCCTGCGGCAGTACCGCCACCCCGTGCGCCACAAGCTGTGGGAGATCCCGGCCGGTCTGCTCGACGTCCCCGGCGAGAACCCGCTGCACGCCGCGCAGCGCGAGCTGTACGAGGAGGCGCACGTCAAGGCCGAGGACTGGCGGGTGCTGACCGACGTCTACACCACCCCCGGCGGCTGCGACGAGGCCGTACGGATCTTCCTCGCCCGTGGTCTGTCCGAGGCCGAGGGCGAGCGTTTCGCGGTCGCGGAGGAAGAGGCCGACATGGAGCTCGACCGGGTGCCGGTCGAGGACCTCGTCCGGGGCGTGCTGGCCGGGGAGCTGCACAACAACTGCCTCGTCGTGGGCGTCCTCTCCCTGGTGGCCGCGCGCGCCGGCGACGGCTTGGACGCGCTTCGCCCGGCCCAGGCACCGTGGCCGGCGCGTCCGTTCGAGGCGTGAAGGGGCGTGAAGGGGCGTGAACGGGTCTGAAGGGGTCTGATCCCGCCCTGCATCCTGTGCGGTGTGAAGATCGGCTGATCCGATCGGGGGATGTGCCCGCCGTGCCCGTCGTGCTCCGGCCGGGGCGTTGCAGAGCGTGAACTAGGCTCTGTTCACGCCCGGACCGGAGTCCCGGCGGGCTTGTGCGTGTGGTGGGACGGGAGTGTGGCCCGTGACGGATCAGGTCGTGGAGACAGGCGACGTGCGGCTGACCGGACACGCTTGCGGCGAGAGCCGATTCCTGGGCCGCACACGGGAGTTGAAGGAACTGCGCGCCGACATCGAGCGCGCCGGCCTCGACACCCTCGCCGGCCGCAAGCCTCCCCGCGCGCGCGTGCTGCTCATCGCCGGCCGGCCCGGCTCGGGGCGCACCGCACTCGCCGAGGAGCTGGTCCGGCAGATCGCGGACCGTTACCCGGACGGGGTCCTGCGCGCCCGCCTGAGCGAGCCCGACGGCACCCCTGTGCCGGTCGGTCGCACCGCCCGGGACCTGCTCGCCGCCCTGGACCAGCAGGCCCCGGCAGGCGCCTGCGAAGACGACCTCACCGACGCCCTGCGCACCGCCCTGGCCGACCGCAGGATGCTGCTCCTGCTGGACGACGCGGCCGACGCCGAGCAGGTCGACGCCCTGCTGCCCGACACCCCGGAGTGCCTGGTCGTCGCGGTCTCCGAGGGCCCGCTGACCGGTATCTCGGACGTCCGCCCGTGCATCCTGGGCGGCCTGGACGCCAAGTCCGGGGTGGAGCTGCTGTCCCGGCACACCGGCTCGGTCCGCATCACCGTCGACCCCCGGGCCGCCGAGGGCCTCGCCGAGGAGTGCCAGGGGCAGCCGGCCGCACTGATGCTGGCGGGCGGCTGGCTCGCCGCCCGCCCCAAGGCGGCCGTCTCCGACCTCGCCAAGCAACTGCGCGCCGAAGACGGCGAGGGCACCGCGCTGAGCCGGGT
>NZ_MUKA01000736.1 GCF_002150735.1 Streptomyces africanus | reverse complement strand
TTCCTGAGCTTCCGTAATCCGGCTCACACTCACGTCAGGTTTTCGTGAGCGACACCCCGCGCGCCTGCCCCGAAACACCCGTGTCACACTCGTCCCATGCGCGTGTACCTCGGCTCGGACCATGCGGGCTACGAACTCAAGAACCACCTCGTCGAGTGGCTGAAGGCGGCGGGTCACGACCCCGTCGACTGCGGCCCGCACATCTACGACGCCCAGGACGACTACCCGCCCTTCTGCCTCCGCGCCGCGGAGCGGACGGCCGCGGACCCCGACGCCCTCGGCATCGTCATCGGCGGCTCCGGCAACGGTGAGCAGATCGCAGCGAACAAGGTCAAGGGCGTCCGCGCGGCCCTCGCCTGGAGCGAGGAGACGGCGGCCCTCGGCCGCCAGCACAACAACGCCAACGTCATCGCCGTGGGCGCGCGCATGCACGCGCAGGACGAGGCGACGGCGTTCGTCGAGACGTTCCTCAGCACGCCGTTCTCCGGTGACGAACGTCACATCCGCCGAATCGACATGCTCGACGCGTACGAGTCGACAGGCGACCTCCCGCCCATCCCGCCCCACCACCCCC
>NZ_MUKA01000222.1 GCF_002150735.1 Streptomyces africanus | reverse complement strand
CCCCCACCCCTCACCCCCGCCAACACGGGAAACTGGAGCGTATGGGCGCCTTACGGCCTCCGTTACCCGGGAAACTCCCCTGCCCCGTGACCCAATCGCTCCAACCTCCTCCTGGTGCCGACGCGGAGTGAAGTCCCCTGGAAGCGGAGAGAGTGTGCGGACCTTGTGGACTCCCGTGCGTCGCCCTGTGATCGGTGTCTCCCACGGCTGACGTATCCGCCGCGCACAAGGCAAACTGGCGTGGTTGCTCAGGATGTCTAGGGGGACTGCATGGACGGTGTACCGGACGGTGTACCGCGCGTACCGGAGCAGCGGCGTTCCGACTCCCCGGCGAAGCCGCCGGAGCCGGCGGGGGCGACGGGGCCGACGGCGCTGCGGTTCGGCGTGCTCGGACCGGTGCGCGCCCGGCGGGGCGACGAGCCGCTCGCCACCGGTTCCCCCCAGCAGCGCGCCCTGCTCGCCGCCCTGCTGCTGCGTGAGGGCCGTACGGCCACGGCCGCGGAGCTGATCGACGCCCTGTGGGGCGAGGAACCGCCCTCGCAGGCCCTGGCGGCGCTGCGCACGTACGCCTCCCGGCTGCGCAAGGTGCTGGACCCCGGTGTCCTGGTCAGCGAATCCGGCGGCTACGCGGTACGGGGCCTCGGCGACGGCGCCCTGGACCTGACCGTCGCCCAGGACCTGGCGACCGAGGCGGAGAAGGCCCGGTCGGCCGGCGACCTCTGCCACGCCCGGGACGTGCTGCGGCGGGCCCTCGCCCTCTGGGACGGGGAGACCCTGGCCGGCGTGCCCGGCCCGTACGCGGAGGCACAGCGCGTCCGCCTGGAGGAGTGGCGGCTCCAGCTCGTCGAATCCCGGCTGGACATGGACCTGGAGCAGGGCTGCCACGCGGAGGCCGTCTCGGAGCTCACCGCCCTCACCGCGGCCCATCCGCTGCGCGAGCGGCTGCGCGAGCTGCTGATGCTGGCGCTGTACCGCAGCGGCCGCCAGGCCGAGGCCCTCGCGGTGTACGCCGACACGCGCCGCCTGCTCGCCGACGAACTGGGCGTGGACCCGCGCCCCGGCCTGAGCGAACTGCAACAGCGGATCCTCCAAGCGGACCCCGGTCTCGCGGAGCCCTCCTCCCCGGCCCCCGAACCGGCCGCCGCCCCGGTCCGTCCGGCGCAGCTGCCCGCGACGGTGCCGGACTTCACCGGCCGCTCCGGCTTCGTGCGCGAGCTCGGCGACATCCTGGCCTCGGCCGACAACCGGGTCATGGCGGTCTCGGCCCTGGCCGGCATCGGCGGCGTCGGCAAGACGACCCTCGCCGTGCACGTCGCCCACCAGGCGCGCGGGGCCTTCCCGGACGGGCAGTTGTACGTCGACCTCCAGGGCGCGGGCGCCCGGGCGGCGGATCCGGAGACCGTCCTGGGCTCCTTCCTGCGCGCCCTCGGCACGGCCGACACGGCGATCCCCGACTCCCTGGAGGAGCGCGCGGCGCTGTACCGCTCGGTGCTGGACGGCCGCCGCGTCCTGGTCCTGCTGGACAACGCCCGCGACGCCGCCCAGGTACGCCCCCTGCTGCCCGGCGCGGACGGCTGCGCCGCGCTGGTCACCTCCCGGGTGCGGATGGTGGACCTGGCGGGCGCCCACCTGATCGACCTGGACGTGATGGCACCGGACGAGGCCCTGGCCCTGTTCACGAGGATCGTCGGCGAGGAGCGGGTGGCGTCCGAGCGGAAGGCCGCCCTGGACGTGGTCGCGGCCTGCGGCTTCCTGCCGCTGGCGATCCGCATCGCGGCCTCCCGCCTGGCGGCCCGCCGTACCTGGACCGTGTCGGTCCTCGCGGCGAAGCTCGCCGACGAACGCCGCCGCCTGGACGAACTCCAGGCCGGCGACCTGGCGGTGAAGGCCACCTTCGAACTGGGCTACGGACAGCTGGAGCCCGCCCAGGCCCGTGCCTTCCGCCTGCTCGGCCTCGCCGACGGCCCGGACATCTCCCTGCCGGCCGCGGCGGCGGTCCTCGACCTTCCGGTCGAGGACACGGAGGACCTCCTGGAGTCCCTCGTCGACACCTCCCTCCTCGAATCGGCCGCTCCCGGCCGCTACCGCTTCCACGACCTCGTCCGGCTCTACGCGCGTGCCTGTGCGGAAAGGGACGAACTCCCGCCGAGCGAGCGGGGGGCGGCGCTGTCGCGGCTGCTGGACTTCTACCTGGCGTCCGCGGCCGGGGTGTACGCGATCGAGCGGCCCGGGGACGGGCTGGTGGACCGCCTGGAACCGGCCTCGTACCCGGGGCTGCGGTTCGACAGCCGGCACGCGGCGCAGGACTGGCTGTACGCGGAGGCCATCTGTCTCCTCGCGTGCGTACGGCAGTCCGCGGGGCTGCCCGACACCCTCCCCCGGGCGATCGACCTGCTGTGGGCCGCGCACGACCTGTCGGAGTCGGGCGCCAACTCCCGGGAGTACGAGGCGACGGCCGGGGCGCTCCTGGACGCGGCGCGGCAGTTCGGCCTCGTGCGGGCGGAGGCCCGGGCGCTCATGACGCTCGTCAACGTCCATCACGTCGGCGGCCGCTTCGAGCGGGCGGACCAGGAGGCGGAACGGGCCATCGTCCTCGCGCAACAGGCGGGCGACCTGCTTCCCGTCTGCTGGGCCAGCAACGCACGCGGCATCATCGCGCTCTACCAGAACCGGCACGAGGACGGCGAGGAGCACCTCTCCCGGGCCATCGAGCACTTCCGGGCCCTGGGCGACCGTCCAGGGGAGGCCGCCGCGCTGTGCAACCTCTCGCGGATCCACCTCGCGACCGGGCGGACCCAGAGCGCGGTCGAGCTCGCCCAGGAGGGCATCGACATCTACGACGCCATGGGCAACTCCATGCGCGGGGCGAACGCCCGCTACGCCCTCGGCCTCGCCCTCACGCAGAGCGGTGAGCTGGGCGACGCGGCCGGGCGGCTCCAGGAAGCGCTGGAGGTGTTCCGGGACAGCAGGCAGCGCCTGTGGGAGGGCATGAGCCTGTTCCGGCTGGCCGAGGTGGATCTCGCCGCCCGGCGCCCCGCACAGGCCGCCGCCAACGCCGAGATGGCCCTGACCGTGCTGCGCGGCATCGGCGGGGAGTGGCGGCGGGGCAACGTCCTGACCGTCCTCGGCCGCGCGCTCAGCGGCATAGGGCAGACCGGCCGGGCGCAGGTGTGCTGGCAGGAGGCGGCGGCGATCTACGAGGAGCTGGGCTCGCCCGAGGCCGCCGAGGTGCGCGCGCTGCTGTCGCCGGTGCGGGCGGCCTGAGGCCTGGCGTGCCCCGCGTTCATCGTTCGTTTATCGCTCCGCGCCATGCTTGAGGCAGTCGATCCGTCGCGTCGGGGGGCAGACGGGTCACTGCGCAGGGCCTGCCACCGCCGAACCAGGGTGAGCGGCCCAGGCGGGCCCGCCCCGGTCGCCCTCGGGGGAGTGACCGGGCGGGCCCGCCGACCGCACTGCTTGATCCATGCCAAGGGGAGTTGACGATCATGGGCGACGAGCTCAAGCCGCAGGACCTGCACGCCACGGGCGGCACGGACGGCGAGGCCTCGACGGAGGACCTGCACGCCACGGAAGAGGGGGCCGTGCGGACGCAGGACCTGCACGCCACCGACGAGCCGCTGGAGACCAAGGACCTGCACGCCACGTCGGAGCCCTTCAAGCCGACGAAGTAAGCCATCTCCACACGGGGTTCGGCCGCGGCGGCGCGGAGGGGGAGCCGTCGCGGCCGATGTGTGTCCGCAGACGACCTGGGCAGCTCCGGGTAACCCCTTCGCAGGGGTCGGCGAGAGCCCGCCGATGGCTCGGCCTGTGCGACCCCCGGGCCGGGTCGCCGGCCGAGACCGTGGCTCGCCTGCGCATGGCCGACGCCGGCCTCCGGCCCGAGAGTCAGGTCCAGCTGTTCACCCCTCTCGGCCGACGCGTCGTCCTCGACTTCCTCTTCCGGCGTGAGGGCCTGGCCGTCGAGATCGAGGGGTACGCCTACCACGGCACACGCGAGGCTCATCGACGGGACGTCTCCCGCTTCAACCAGGTCCTCCAGTGCCCCGAGGTGCGCAGTCTCCTGCGCTTCACCGCCCAGGACGTGTTCCACAACCCGGCCCGAATGATCACCGAGATCCGAGCGGCGTTGGCCGCCTCGGGGTGAAGGGTGGGGGATTGGAGCAGATGGGCCAACGGGCTACGGACACGCCCAGGTGTGCTGTGGCCGGCGGGGCCCAAACGCTCCGGTATCCGTAGCTGACGATCCGTCAGATCGGCGCTACCGTGAGTCCCATGGACAGCCACGCGAGCACGTTTCCGCTGATCATCTCCGTGGACGACCACACCGTGGAGCCCGCGAACGTCTGGCAGGACCGGCTTCCGGGTAAGTACCGGGGGGCCGGTCCACGGATCGTGCGGGCGCCCGTGAAGGAGATGACGTTCCTCGGAGGGCGCTTCAAGCCCGTCATGGGCGCGCCCGGCGACGAGGGTCCCGTCGGTGACTGGTGGGTCTACGAGGACCTCCGCCGGCCCCTGACCCGCCTCGACACCGCCGTCGGGTACGACAGGGACGAGATACGCCTGGAGGTCATCACCTACGAGCAGATGCGGCCCGGTTCCTACGACGTCCCGGCCCGGCTCGCCGACATGGACGTCAACCACGTCCAGTCCGCCCTCTGCTTCCCGACGTTCCCGCGTTTCTGCGGCCAGACCTTCACCGAGGCCAAGGACCACGAGCTGGGTCTGCTCTGCGTCCGCGCCTACAACGACTGGATGGTGGAGGAGTGGTGCGGGCCCGAGGCGCACGGGCGGCTCATCCCGCTGACCCTGATCCCCCTCTGGGACCCCGAGCTGGCCGCCGAGGAGGTCCGGCGCAACGCCGCCCGCGGGGTCCGTGCCGTCGCCTTCTCCGAGATACCGCCGTACCTCGGGCTGCCCTCCGTCCACACCGGCGACTGGGACCCCTTCCTCGCCGCGTGCGACGAGACCGGCACGGTCGTCGCCATGCACATCGGCAGCAGCAGCCGTATGCCCTCCACCTCCGCCGACGCCCCGCCCGCCGTCGGCTCCACCATCACCTTCGCCAACTGCTGCTTCTCGATGGTCGACTGGCTGATGAGCGGCAAGTTCGAGCAGTTCCCGAATCTGAGAGTGATGTACGCCGAGGGGCAGATCGGCTGGATCCCCTACATCCTGGAGCGCGCCGACGTGGTGTGGGAGGAGAACCGCGGCTGGGGCGGCGTCGCCGACAAGGTGCACCGGCCGCCGTCAGAGCTGTTCGCCGAGCACGTCTACGGCTGCTTCTTCGACGACGCCTTCGGGCTGCGCAACCTGGACGCGATCGGCGTGGGCAACGTCCTCTACGAGACCGACTACCCGCACTCCGACAGCACCTGGCCCAAGTCCCGCGAGGTCGGCGAGGCGCAGATGGGGCACCTGGAGCCGGAGGTCGTGGAGCGGATCGTGCGGCGGAACGCGATCGAGCTGCTCGGGCTGACCGACGACGGGCTCTGGGACGGGCCGCGGTGAGCCTGTCGTACGGGATCCAGCTCCCCGTCCAGTCCCAGAGCACGCTCTACGCCGAGCCCTGGGAAGCCGCCGCCGGACCCGAGGACCTGCTCGCCGTGGCCCGTGCCGCCGACCGCGCCGGTTTCGCCTACCTGGCGTGCTGTGACCACGTCGCCATCCCGCGCCGCCTCGCGTCCGCGATGAGCACGGTCTGGTACGACCCGGTCGCCACCCTCGCCTTCCTCGCGGCGGCCACCGAGCGGACCCGGCTGCTCAGCCACGTCGCCGTGGTCGGACTACGGCATCCGCTGCTGACCGCCAAGCAGTACGCCACCCTCGACCACCTCTCGGGCGGCCGGCTGGTCCTCGGGGTCGGGGCCGGGCACGTGCGGGAGGAGTTCGAGGCGCTGGGGGCCGACTTCGAGCGGCGCGGCGCCGTGCTGGACGAGACGATCGACGCCCTGCGCGCCGCCCTCGGGCCGGAGGAGTTCCCCGAACACCACGGCAAGCTGTACGACTTCGAGGGCCTCGGGCAGCGGCCCCGCCCGGTGCGGGACCGGGTCCCCGTCTGGGTCGGCGGGTCCTCGCCCGCTGCCCTGCGCAGGGCCGCGCTCAAGGGCGACGGCTGGCTGCCCCAGGGAGACCCGAGGGGCGTGCTGCCGGACCGCATCGCGCGGATACGGCGGCTCAGGCAAGACGCCGGGATCGAGGGGCCGTTCACCGTGGGCGCCATCGCCGAGCCCCTGTACGTCGGGACGCCGGGCTGGGACGTGGGGCGGCGCACGGTCAGCGGGCCCGCCGGGGCGATCGCCGAGTCGCTGCGGGCCTATCGCGCGATGGGGGTGGACCAGGTCCAGGTGCGGTTCCGCAGCCGGAGCCGGTCCGAACTCGTCGCCCAGGTCGAGCAGTTCGGGGAGGAGGTCGCGCCGCTGCTGCCGTAAGCGCGTTCCTTGAAAGCTTGAACATGTCCACGCCGATCTCCGTATGGACGGACGTACGGACACGTACGGACACGTACGGCTTCGGCGGAAGGACACAATGACGTGCGCACTTCCCGGAAACTCTCCGTCGCCCTCGCCTGCCCCGAGGGTCCCTGGCCGCATCCCGACTGGCCGGCGCCGGACGACCCGTACGTCGAGCGGGCGGTGAGCCTGCGCCCGCCCCCGCCCTTCCGCGTCCCGGACGGCGTCGACGTCGTCGTCCTGCGCTGCGCCGAACCGGTCGACGGACTGCGGGAGTTGCGGGCCGGCGGCGTGCCGGTGATCGTGATCGGCCCGGACCGGGACACCGAGACGATCGTGGAGGTGTTCCGGGGCGGCGCCGGGTACCTGGTCGAGGGCGACTACTGCACCTGCATGCTCTCCTCGGCCGTCGTCGGGGCCACCATCGGGCACACCTACCTCTCGCCCGCGGCCTGCGCGGCCCTGCGCGAGGGGGCCCGGCGGGCGTCCCCCGAGGACACGGCGCTGGAGCGGCTGCGCGGGCGGCTCTCCCCGCGCGAGCGGCAGATCATGGAGCTGCTGTCGACCGGGCTGGGCGCGCAGGAGATCGGGCTGCGGTTACGGCTGAGCGAGAAGACCGTCCGCAACAACCTCAGCAACATCTACGCCAAGCTGGACGCCCGCGGCAGCACGGACGCGGTCCTGAGGTGGCTGGGAGCCGCGCCCGTGCTTCGCATCTGAGAACCTCAGAAGCGGTTCATCTACTGGGCCGGAACATCCGACAGCGGGATCTCGACGTCGGTGACGTTCTCGCCGGCCTCACCGAATCCCGGTTCGGACCGCAGGGCGCGCGTGGAGTTCTTCAGGCCCGACGCCTCGGGCGTTCCGCACTTCACGTTGCGCAGCCACAGCCGCCCGTCGGGGGTGCCGTTCTTCAGGATCTGCGGATAGAAGACGTGCACGCTCGTGGCGCCCTCGCTCGGGGAGAAGAAGACCGTGCCGCCGTCCTGCGCCTCCTTGTACGTGGCCTTGAGGTAGCCGCTCACGTCGGTGCGCTTCGCGGACCACATGAAGAACCCGACGCTGTCGGGCTGCACGGTGTCCGTCCTGCTGAACTGCAAGGTGGTCGTCTTGTCGTCACGCGTGATGTTGATCTCGGAGGTGCTGAACTTCACGCCGATCTCGAAGAAGGAATTGCCCAGTTTCGTGTCGGCGCCCGCGGTGAATCCGTCCTCCAGCTGAATGGTCCTGGTGACGGACGTGCTCACGTTGAAGGTCTTCGAGGCGGCGGACGTCGATCCGCAGTTGTCGGTCACCGCGGAGACGCGCTGGTTGGGGCCGAGGCTGTTCCGCTTGAACTGGACGTCGACGAACTCGCAGTTCTCCAGCTTGTCGGAGTCCGCCGCGCAGTCGGCGGTCACCTCGGAGGGGGTGGCGGCACCCGCGGGGTTCATCAGCGGCACGGCCACCGCGACGGCCGCGACCGGCGCCAGGGCGAGGGTGATGCGCTTCTTCCTGCTCCGGTGGCTTCTCGAGCGGCCGGTGCGTGTCATGGGGTTCTCCTGTGGGGGAAGGAAAGTGGGGGAAGGGAAGAGGGAAGCGGTCGTTCGGTCGGTCAGCAGTCGGTCAGGACGGCCTTGGAGGTGCCGTCCACGACACCCGGGGCGCCGGCCGCGCCCGGCAGCACGACCGGGCCCTCGACGACCTCCGGTGCGACGAAGTTCTGTTCCGGAGTGGCGTTGGTGACGGTCGTCGCAGCACGGGCGTCGATCCGCACCCGCCATTCGCCCGTCATGCGCTGCATCTTCGGCGTGAACTCCATGTGGAGCACCTTGCCGACCGGGACCTCCCGCTGTTCGGTGTCACCGGCGGTCGCCGACTTGAGAGTCATGTCGAGGGTGCCCTTGTGCTTGACCCAGGATCCGCTCAGCGCCCCGAAGAGCCCTCCGGCGCCACCCTGCTGGGTGACGGTGTACTTGCCCTGACCCTGTGCGGTCGTCGCCTGCCAGGTGACCGACACCTTCGCCGGTTCGGTGGCGTTGGGTTCGCAGTTCGGGAAGTCGATGGAGGCCTTTTCGGTCGGCCCGTCGAAGGTCTCGAACTTGGTCTCGACGAAATCGCAGTTGTCGGACGCGAAACTCGGGCCGGCGATGGGATGGCCGCCGAAATCGGAGATGGACTGCTGCTTTCCGTTGAGCACCTTGGCCCGCTGGCACATCGTCATGATCTGCTCGGGGGTCTTCTCGTCGGCGGCGTTCGCCGACGGCAGCAGAACCGCGGCCACGGCACCACCGGTCACGAGAGCCGCTCCGATCGCGACGATCCTGGTCTTTCTGTTCTTCAGTCTCCTCTTGGCCATGGGGCCGATCCTGGAAGGTCCCGACCGGCCCCGACAGGGTCAAACATCCCTACTTGCGGGTTACGTGAGATTCGCCTCAGCAACGGCCGGGGACTTGTATCTGACGCTCTGTCAGGTATGCCGGTACGATGCCGAGTCCACCGGGTCCACCGCGCGAAGGGGGCTGCCATGGGCAAGCTCGACGGACGGGTCGTCATCATCACCGGCGCCGCGCGCGGCCAGGGCGAGCAGGAGGCCCGGCTGTTCGCGGCCGAGGGCGCCCGGGTGGTCGTCGCGGACGTCCTCGACGACCGGGGCGAGGCCCTCGCGAAGGAGATCGGCGCCCGCTACGTCCATCTCGACGTCGGCCGGGAGGACGACTGGCAGGCGGCCGTCCGTGCCGTCCAGGACGCGTACGGCCGGGTCGACGGGCTGGTCAACAACGCCGGCATCCTCCGCTTCAACTCCCTCCTCGACACACCCCTCGACGAGTTCATGCGGGTCGTCCAGGTCAACCAGGTGGGCTGCTTCCTCGGCATCAGGGCCGTCGCGCCCCAGATGGCTGACGGGGGCACGATCGTCAACACCGCCTCGTACACCGGCCTGACCGGGATGGCGGCGGTGGGCGCGTACGCGGCGAGCAAGCACGCCGTGGTCGGGCTGACCCGGGTCGCCGCGCTGGAGCTGGCCGGGCGGGGGATACGCGTCAACGCCGTCTGCCCGGGCGCCATCGACACCGCGATGTCCAACCCGGCCCGGCTGGACCCGGACGCCGACGCGGAGGAGACGGCCCGGGGGCTCGACCGGCTGTACCGCAAGCTCGTGCCGCTGGGGCGGGTCGGGCAGCCGGAGGAGGTGGCGCGGCTCGCCCTGTTCCTGTCGTGCGAGGACTCCTCCTACATCACCGGGCAGCCGTTCGTGATCGACGGGGGCTGGCTGGCGGGAGTGAGCGTCGTCTGACCCGGCCGCCGCTGCTCTGACGGGCCGTCAGCTATTGACGCTCCAGGGGAGCGGTGGAACAGTCGGAGCCATGTATCTGACGAACCGTCAGAACTGACTGTGGGGCGGTGAATCTCCTTGGAATTCGGGGTCTTCGTACAGGGATACGTGGGCAAACGGGCCGAGACCGACCCGCTCGCCGAACACAAGGCGCTGATGGAGGAGACCGAGTACGTCATCCAGGCCGACAAGTCGGGCTTCAAGTACGCCTGGGCCTCCGAGCACCACTTCCTGGACGAGTACTCGCACCTGTCCGCCAACGACGTCTTCCTCGGGTACCTGGCACACGCCACGGAACGGATCCACCTGGGCTCGGGCATCTTCAACCCCCTCGCCCCGGTCAACCACCCCGTCAAGGTCGCCGAGAAGGTCGCGATGCTCGACCATCTCAGCGAGGGGCGGTTCGAGTTCGGCAGCGGGCGGGGCGCCGGCTCGCACGAGATCCTCGGATTCATGCCGGGGGTGACCGACATGAACCACACCAAGGAGATCTGGGAAGAGACCATCGCCGAGTTCCCCAAGATGTGGCTCCAGGACGAGTACGCCGGCTTCCAGGGCACACACTGGTCCCTGCCGCCGAGGAAGGTCCTGCCCAAGCCGTACGGCGGCTCGCACCCGGCGATGTGGTACGCGGCCGGGTCGCCGCCGTCGTACGCCATGGCCGCGAAGAAGGGGCTCGGGGTGCTCGGCTTCAGCGTGCAGAAGGTCTCCGACATGGAGTGGGTGCTGGAGCAGTACAAGACGGCGATCGTGGACGCGGAGCCGGTGGGTGACTTCGTCAACGACAACGTGATGGTGACGACCACGGCGATCTGCGCGCCGACGCATGCGGAAGCCGTGCGGATCGCGGCGAACGGGCAGTTGCACTATCTGCCGTCGCTGGTGTTCCGGTACCACGACACGTTCCCGCGGCCCGAGGGGTTTCCGGTGTGGCCGGAGACGCTGCCGGAGTACACCGAGGAGTTGGTGGAGGTCCTCATCGAGGAGGAGCTGCTGATCTGCGGGGATCCGGACGAGGTGCTCACGCAGTGCAAGCGGTGGGAGCAGGCGGGGGCGGATCAGTTGAGTTTCGGGTTGCCGGTGGGGGTGCCGAAGGAGGAGACCCTGCAGACGATTCGGCTGGTCGGGGAGTACGTGATTCCCAAGATCGATACGGATCCTGTGCATCGGACTTCGCGGTTCCGGCAGGGGGGTTGAGCGTCGTTGGCCGGTGCGGCGTGCGTTGTGGCTTGTCGCGCAGTTCCCCGCGCCCCTAGAGGGCAACGGTCTCAAGGGAGTTGAGTGGTCATGCTCGATCACGTCATCAAAGGCGCGACCGTCGTGGACGGGACGGGTGGACCGGCCTTCACCGCCGACGTCGGCATCCAGGACGGGCGGATCGCCGTCATCGGCGAGGTCGCCGGGGAAGCGCGCACGAGCGAGGACGCGCACGGGCTCGTCCTGAGCCCCGGCTTCGTCGACCCCCACACCCACTACGACGCCCAGCTCTTCTGGGATCCGTACGCCACGCCCTCCCTCAACCACGGGGTCACCACCGTCGCCGGCGGGAACTGCGGCTTCACGCTCGCGCCGCTGAACCCCGCCCGGCCCGAGGACGCCGACTACACGCGGCGGATGATGTCCAAGGTCGAGGGCATGTCGCTGGTGGCGTTGGAGGAGGGGGCACCCTGGAGCTGGCACGGGTTCGGGGAGTATCTCGACGCCCTGGAGGGGCGGATCGCCGTCAACGCCGGGTTCATGGTGGGGCACTGTGCGCTGCGGCGGTACGTGATGGGCCCGGAGGCCGTCGGCGGGCAGCCGACCGGGGAACAGCTGGCGGCGATGGTCGCGCTGTTGCGGGACGCCATGGACGCCGGGGCCTGGGGGTTGTCCACCACCCAGTCGACCAGCCACTCCGACGGCGACGGAAAGCCGGTCGCCTCCCGGCACGCCGGGCCGGCCGAGCTGCTGGCGCTGTCGCGGGCCGTCGGGGAGCACGAGGGCACACAGATCGAGGCGATCGTCGCGGGCTGCCTGGACCAGTTCAGCGACGCGGAGATCGACCTCTTCGTCGAGATGAGCGCGGCGGCGGGGCGGCCGCTGAACTGGAACGTGCTGACGATCGACGCGGCCGTTCCCGAGCGCGTGCCCCGGCAGCTCCTGGCGAGCGAACAGGCGCGGAAGGCGGGCGGCCGGGTCGTGGCGCTGACCATGCCGATCCTCACGCCGATGAACATGTCGCTGGGGACGTTCTGCGCGCTCAACCTCATCCCCGGCTGGGGACCGATCCTGGGTCTGCCCGTGCCCGAGCGGATCGAGAAGCTGCGCGACCCGGAGGTACGGGACGAGATGCTGCGGCGCGCCCGGTCCAAGGAGGCGGGTGTCTTCCGGCGGCTGGCGAACTTCGGGCGGTACGTCATCGGCGACACCTACAGCGAGGCGAACGCCGGGCTGACCGGGCGCGTGGTCGAGGACATCGCCGAGGAACGCGGGCAGGAGCCCTTCGCGTGCCTGGTGGAGATCTGCGCCAACGACGCGCTGCGCACGGTGCTGTGGCCGATGCCGCCCGACAACGACCCGGCGTCCTGGGCGCTGCGGGCCGAGACCTGGCGGCACGAGGACGTGCTGCTCGGCGGGTCCGACGCGGGCGCGCATCTGGACCGGATGTGCGGGGCGCCGTACACGACCCGGTTCCTCGGGGACTGTCTGCGCGGCCGGAAGCTGGTCGGTCTGGAGCAGGCCGTGAAGATGCTGACCGACGACCCGGCCCGGCTCTTCGGCCTGCGGCAGCGGGGGCGGGTGCGGGAGGGCTGGCACGCCGACCTCGTCCTGTTCGACCCGGAGCGGATCGACGCGGGCCCGGCCACGCTGGTGCACGACCTGCCCGGTGACAGCCCGCGGCTGGACTCCCGGGCGCTGGGCGTGCGGGCCGTGTGGGTCAACGGGGTCGAGGCGATCCGGGACGACGTCGTGACGGGCGCCGTGCCGGGGCGGGTGCTGCGCTCGGGCCGGGACACGGCGACGGTGAGCACGAGGTGACGCAGCGGCAGGCGCTGTTCGTCGGCGGCTCCTGGGTGGAGCCGGACGGCGGGCACTACGAGGTGATCGACCCGGCGACCGAGCAGACCGTCGGGTGGGCGCCGGAGGCCTCGCGGGATCAGGTGCACGCGGCCTGTGCCGCGGCCCGCGAGGCCTTCGGGCCGTGGTCGGCCACGCCCGCGGAGGAGCGGGCCGCGGTCCTCGCCCGCGCCGCGGACATCGTCCGGGACCGTGTCGTGCCGTACGCCGAGCTGGCCCGGGCGGAGACCGGCGCGACCACCGGCACCGCCCGCGCCATGCAGGTCGGGGTCGCCGCCGCCCGCTTCCGGCGCTACGCGCGCGTGGAGCCCGCCGAGTGGCCGATCCCGCCACAGATCAACGAGGCCGGCCCGATGGGGCGGGCGGGCGTGATGGGCGCCCTCGCCGTCCGTCAGCCCGTCGGGGTCGTCACCTGCATCACCTCGTACAACAACCCCTGGGCCAACCCGGCCGGCAAGATCGCCCCCGCCCTGGCGATGGGCAACACGGTCGTGGTGAAGCCGGCGCCCCAGGATCCCCTGTCGGTCTACCGCATGGCCGAGGCCCTGGAGGCGGCGGGAGCACCGCCCGGGGTGGTCAACGTGGTCAGCGGTGCCCGTACCGAGGCCGGCGAGGCGGCCGTGGACTCGCCGGACGTCGACATGGTCAGCTTCACCGGCTCCACGGCGGTCGGGCAGCGCATCGCCGAGGTGTGCGGGCGCGGCATGAAGCGGCAGTTGATGGAGCTGGGCGGGAAGGGCGCGGCGATCGTCCTCGACGACGCCGACCTCGGCTCGGCCGTCTCCGGCATCGGCACCACGTTCTCCTTCTACAGCGGCCAGATCTGCACGGCCCCGACCCGGGTGCTGGCGCAGCGGGGCATCTACGACCGCCTCGTCGGTCAACTGGCCGCATACGCCGGCCGCTTGAAGATGGGCGATCCCCGCGAGCCGGACACGGTGGTCGGTCCGGTGATCTCGGCGGCTCACCGGGACCGGGTGGAGTCGTACGTCGAACTCGGCCGGAAGGAAGGCGCGAGAGTCGTCACGGGCGGCGACCGCCCCGGCCTGCCGACCGGCTTCTACGTCACCCCGACCCTCCTCGCCGACTGCACCAACGACATGCGCGTGGCGCGCGAGGAGATCTTCGGCCCGGTGGTGGTCGTCATCCCCTTCGAGGACGAGGAGGAGGGCGTGGCCCTGGCCAACGACTCCGACTACGGCCTCATCGACTACGTCTGGTCGGCCGACGTGGCCAGGGCCTTCCGCCTGGCCCGCCGCCTGCGGTCCGGCGGCGTCGGCATCAACACCGTGGGCCGCAACATGGAGGCCCCCTTCGGCGGCTTCAAGAAGAGCGGCGTCGGCCGGGACGTCGGCTCGTACGCCCTGCACGCGTACAGCGAGGTGCAGGCGATCGTGTGGCCGGGGTGAGGCCCGCGCGCCAGGGGGTGGTCAGTCCGTCAGATCCACCCGCACGGTCAGCAGATCCGTCCCGAACGCCCGCACACCCAGCCCGTTGACCCGCGGCAGCCGCCGCAGCCGCGCCACCGGGTCGTCGTCCGGCAGCAGATGCGCGACCCCGGTGTGCCACCGCCCGCGGATCCGCACCCGCACCCGCGAATCCGCCTTGATGTTGCGCACGTACTGCGACCGCTCGCCGAACTCCGACACCAGCCAGAAGGAGTCACCGACGCGGCGACCGCCCACCGGGGTGCGGCGGGGCAGGCCCGAGACGCGGCCCTTCGTCTCCAGGACGGTCTGGAGGGGAAGGCGCCGCATCAGCGGGTTGACGCGGCGCTGGAAGGCCGTGGCGGCGCGGAACCTCAGGTCGGCGAGGCGGGACATCGTCGGGGGTCTCCTTCACGCGAAGCTCGGAGTGTGGCCCTCGGGTCAGGTGGCGGTCGTGGCCGACCTGACGTGGGCGAGCAGGGCGCGGAATGCGGTGTGGCTGGTGGTGAGGATGGCTCGGGGCGGGTCGGGGCGGTCGGTTATGTGGACGGAGTCGGGGCTGACGGATATGTGGACGCAGGCCTCCCCTTCTTGGCAGTACGACGACTTCTGCCAGCGGTGCGTGGGCATACCGGCTCCTTTACAGATTCTGGGCGATGGCGTGGATCAGGTCCTGGGACTTCTCGGGGCTGAGCGCGGCGGCCTCGACGACGTCCAGGAGTCGTCGGTACCTCTCCAAATGTGCCTCGGCGTCGAGCAGTACGGGACCGTGAAACTGGTCCAGTTGTACGGTGTCAAGCTCCCGTACGGGACCGCAGAGGTAGTTGATGGACTGGCCTGATCCCGGGAACGCCCCGACATCGAAGGGGAGTACCCGAAGGGTGATGTGGTCCCGTTCGCTCATGTCGATCAGATGCTTGAGCTGCTCGCGGGCCACCCGTCGGCCACCGACCCGCATGTGCAGGGCGGCTTCGTGGATGACGGTGCTGTACGGATTCGGGTTTTCCCGGAACACCACATCCTGGCGTTTGATGCGGTGCGAGACCCGATGCTCCACCTCCGGCGGGGTGGGAGTCGGGATCGCCTGACTGAAGATCTCCCGGGCGTGCTCAGTGGTCTGGAGCATGCCGGGGATGTGCGAGGTGAAGGCGGTACGGATGGCTGTTGCGTGATGCTCCAGCTCGGCGAGGGTGAGCAGCCCCGACGGAAGCACCTCGCGGTACGAGTCCCACCACCAGCCGCGTGTCTTTTCTCCGGCCATGTCCACCAGGGCGTCGATATAGGGCTGGTTCGTACACGAGTACACGTTGGCCATGGCCCGGACCCGGTCCGGGCTCACTCCGAACCTGGCCGACTCGACGTTGCTGAGTTGACCCGAGCTGGTGCCGAGCATCTGTGCGGCCTCGGTCGAGGTCAGGCCGGCCCGCTCGCGGAGTTTACGCAGTTCGGTCGCGAGCCGGACGCGTCGGGCCGTTGGCGCGGGCCTTGGCGTCATGAGACCTCCTCCTACTGGACGTACCGCATGCTTGTCACTCACACGAGGGAGATAGCGCCGAGATCCTTCGAAAGCTCGCAAAGCAGCTTTGCAGAGCCCCTATCTTCATTCCCGGGCACCCCGTCCGGAAGCGCACCGTGGGACGCCATGGCACAGACACCGGGCACCGTAGGCAAGACCCCAACTTCCCTGAGTGATCGGAGACTTCCGATGGCCACCGTATCCCCGTCCTGGAACTACACCCTGCACCTGCCGCACGATCCACGCGCACCCGGCATCGCACGCGGCACCCTCAGACTCATTCTCGCCGCTCACGAGATGCCTGAACTCGTCCCGACGGCGGAACTCCTGGCCGCCGAACTGCTGGCGAACTCGCACTGCCACACCAAGGGGCCCTACGCCCTTCGCGTCCGCTCGGCGGAGCCCGGCCGGCTCCGTGTGGCCGTGTGGGACACAGACCCTCGTGTCCCGCCCGGCTTCTCGAACGGAGGAACCCCGGCGCCCCCACCGGACGCCGAGCACGGCCGCGGCCTCCCCCTCGTGCGCGCCTGCGCGGACGCGTGGGGCGCCTCGGTGTTCCGTGAGCTGGGCGCGTCGAAGGGCGGCAAACTGCTGTGGGCCGAGTGCGGGGGCGGGGCGGCGGCGTGGTGAGCGGGGCTGTGCGGGCCGTAGGCCATGGAGCGCGATGCCCGTCCAGGGCGGGCGGCGCCATACTGGGAGGTGGAGCGATGCCCTTTCATCAGGAGCAGATCATGAGTGCACAGCCCGAGCACGGCTGGACAGCGATGCCGCTGCCGGAGATCCGGACCGTGGACGATTTGCGCAGTGCGCTCAGCCGCTACGGCTTCCCGGGCGACCGTGAGCGGTTCGAGGAGGAGCTTGCGGCCGCCATAGGAGCCTCCCCGACCAACGACCTCACGGGCGCCGCAGCCGTGGTCCGGGCCTACCGGCACCGGGTGCTGATCAGGAACTCGCCCGACATCATGGCGGCTCTGGAAGAGGCGCGAGCCGGGGGCGGCGGCGCGTGAACGAAGTCCCGTTGGAGGAGGCCGAGCCTGCGCGCAAGGCGTTCGGTGCACCCTGAGGGGCCCCACACCTGGTCCACACCCGATCTCACCGACGTCCCAGGAAGATCGGATTCGTGAACGCCGCCAGTGCCCCCGGCACCGGCCCCGCCGCCGCCTCGTGCCGTAGTTCCGCCCGGACGTACGCCGCGTACGACGGCGTCGTCCGCCACTCGACGACGCCCGAGCCGGACACCGGCAGGGGGGCGCTGGTGTGCAGCACGCCCTGGTCGGTGACGAAGCGGACCGTGCAGCGCGGGGCGCCCGTGACCTCCAGGCGGACGGTGACCGGGGTGTCGTGGTCCACCCGCAGCCGCTCGCCGATGCCCGCGTGGTCGCCGCGCCCGCCGGACACCCGGAACGACAGCTCGACCTTGGCGGACTCGGCGACGTACGACCGTCCCGCCCGGATGCCCTCCTGGATCGCCTGCCGGGTCAGGTCGTCGGCCAGGACGACCGTCTGGGGGTGTCCGACGGCGTCCGGGTCGCGGTGGGCGTCGCTGCTGCCCATCGCCGGGATCCAGTCGCGCCCGTCCCGTACGGACGCCACCAGCATGCTGTCCCAGTCGGCGAGGGTCACCTCGTCGTCGGGCGTGTAGGGGCCGTTCCACACCTCGACCGCGTCGGCCTCGCCGAAGCCGAACTTCCAGTTGCAGCCGACGCACGTGGCGTGCGGATGGGCGGGGACGACCAGGCCTCCGGCCCGGCGGATGCGGTGGGCGAAACGGCCGAAACGGTTGTCGCGGGCCCGGTAGCGCCAGTCGACGAAGGTGCCCGGGTCGGTGCCGAGCGCCACCACGTGGCCGTTGCGCGTGGTGACCTCCTCGCCCAGCATGACCAGCAGGTCGTCCCCGGCCACGTCCGACCAATGGGCGTGCGCCGCGTGGGTGTTGTGTTCGGAGGAGTTGATGAAGTCCAGGCCCGCCGCCCGCGCCAGCGCCCCGATCTCGGCCGGGGTGCGGCGGCCGTCGGAGTACCAGGAGTGCAGATGGCAGTCGCCCCGGTACCAGGCACGGCCCCGGCCCCTGGCCCGGTCCGGCGGGTACACCGGCCGGACGGCCTCGCCCGGCTCGCCGTACGTCAGCGTGATCGTGATCTCGTACGACAGGCCCTGCGGGGCGACCGTGTACGGGCCGAGCGCGATGTGCCAGGTGCCCTCGCGCACCGGGCCCGGGAGGTAGCCGGGCGTCGCCTCATCGGCGCGGATGAAGAACTCCGTGCGCGCCCCGCCCGACCAGCCCCGGAAGCCCCGGCCGCCGAGCTCGGTGCCGCGGTCGTCGAAGATGCCGATGTCGAGGGCGTTGCCGGTGGTGCCGGCCGGGACAGTCGGTCGGTCGTAGGTGTAGGCGACCTTGAGCTCCCGGACGCCGGACGGGACGTCGAGAGGGACGTAGACGAAATCGGGGGCGCCCGGCGGGAGGGTGCCGCGCACCGTTCTCGTCTCCTGGCCGCCGTCACGGTCTGCTGCCGAAGCGAAGCTCACGCTCCCCAACGTAAGCGCGGCGGCGGCGCCCGTCACGAACACCGCGCGTCTGCCGATACCGGTGTGGTCCTCGCACATGCTGCTGCTCCCCAGATGTCGTACGACAGGACATGGGTGGTGCGGGGGTGGTGCGTGCAACCTTTGTATTGCGCAGTGAACTGCCCTGTAAGACAAGGGAACCGACAACTTTCGCCGGGACATCCAGCGAACGGGCGCAGCTGATTCCGGCCGGTCGGTATGGACAGGTCCGACTTGTGCGGGTAGGGATGGCTCATGCGCATCGCCGTGACGATCTTCCTCACCGACGAGACGATCACGCCGACCCGGCTCGCACGTGAGCTGGAGGACCGTGGTTTCGCCGGGCTGTATCTGCCCGAGCACACGCACATCCCCGTCGAGCGGACCACCCCCTACCCGGCGGGCGGCGAGCTGCCGCGCGAGTACGGCCGTACGCTCGACCCGTTCGTGGCGCTCGGCCAGGCCGCCGCCGTCACCGAGCGGCTCGGGCTCGGCACGGGCATCACGCTGGTCGCCCAGCACGACCCGATCGACCTGGCCAAGCAGGTCGCGACCGTCGACCACCTGTCCGGCGGCCGGTTCACGCTCGGGGTCGGCTTGGGCTGGAACGTCGAGGAGGCCGCCGACCACGGCGTGGCGTGGCGCACCCGGCGCGAGCTGGTCTGGGACCGGATGGCGCTGATGCGGGCGCTGTGGTCGGAGGAACCCGTCGCCTACGAAGGGGAGTTCGGCGGCGTCCGGGCCAGTCACGCGCACCCCAAGCCCGTCCGGAAGCCGCGCGGCCCGGTCGTCGGCCCGCGCACGCTCCTCGGCGGGGCCGCCGGGCCGAAGCTGTTCGCCCACATGTGCGAGTACGCCGACGGCTGGCTGCCCATCGGCGGACGCGGACTCTCCGAGTCCCTCCCCCTGCTGCGCTCCGCGTGGACCGACGCGGGCCGCGACCCCGAGGACCTGCACGTCGTCCCGTACGCCGTCCACCCGACCCCGGGCAAGCTCGCGCACTACGCGGACCTGGGCATCGAGGAGGTCGTGGCGCAGCTGCCGCCGGCGGGCGAGGCGGAGGTGCTGAAGGCGCTGGACGGGCTCACGCGATATCTTTCAGGTACCTGACAACTCGCTGACAGCGCGGTCCGGACACAGGGGGAGAGCACGGCGTCATGAGGCTTGCCTGGTTATCGTGGCTCGCGCGGCATTTCACGGAATACGGCTACAGCCAGGGGCTGTTGCGGGCCGGGATCGGGACGACGGCCGTGCTCGTGACCGCCGCGCTGGTCTGGTTCGGTCTGCACCGCAATAGGCCCCTCGCCGTGGCCCTCAGCGGTCTCGTGTCCGCCCTGGGCATCGGGTGGCTGGCCTTCCACTGACGGGCCCCGGCCGAGTTGATCAGCGCGATCGTATGCTCGAAGGATGACGACTTCCGCGACCTCCGGAACCGGCCCCACCGAGAACTCCATGCGTCGCGCCCTGAAACGGGCCAGGGACGGCGTCTCCCTCGACGTCGCCGAGGCGGCCGTCCTGCTCCAGGCCCGGGGCGCGCACCTGGACGACCTGGCGGCCTCGGCCGCCCGGGTGCGGGACGCGGGCCTGGAAGCGGCCGGCCGGCCCGGCGTCATCACATACTCCAAGAGCGTCTTCATCCCGCTGACCCGGCTGTGCCGGGACAAGTGCCACTACTGCACGTTCGTCACCGTCCCCGGCAAGCTGCGCCGGGAGGGCCACGGGATGTTCATGTCCCCCGACGAGGTCCTGGACATCGCCCGCAAGGGCGCGGCGCTGGGCTGCAAGGAAGCCCTCATCACCCTCGGCGACAAGCCGGAGGACCGCTGGCCGGAGGCCCGCGAGTGGCTCGACGCGCACGGCTACGACGACACCATCGCCTACGTCCGCGCCATCTCCATCCGCATCCTGGAGGAGACGGGACTCCTCCCGCACCTGAACCCGGGCGTCATGTCCTGGACCGACTTCCAGCGGCTCAAGCCCGTCGCGCCCAGCATGGGCATGATGCTGGAGACGACCGCGACCCGGCTCTGGTCCGAGCCGGGCGGCCCGCACCACGGTTCTCCCGACAAGGAGCCCGCCGTGCGGCTGCGCGTCCTGGAGGACGCCGGGCGCTCCTCCGTGCCCTTCACCTCGGGCATCCTCATAGGGATCGGCGAGACCCACGAGGAGCGCGCCGAGTCGCTGTTCGCGCTGCGCAAGGTGTCCCGGGCCTACCACGGCGTCCAGGAGCTGATCATCCAGAACTTCCGCGCCAAGCCGGACACCGCGATGCGCGGCATGCCCGACGCGGAACTGGACGAACTGGTCGCCACAGTGGCCGTCGCCCGCCTCCTCATGGGCCCCTCGGGCTGCATCCAGGCCCCGCCCAACCTCGTCGACGACGAGTACGAGCGGCTGATCGGCGCCGGCATCGACGACTGGGGCGGGGTGTCCCCGCTGACCATCGACCACGTCAATCCCGAGCGCCCCTGGCCGCAGATCGAGCAGCTCGCCGAGACGTCCCGGGCAGCCGGTTTCGAGCTGCGCGAACGGCTGTGCGTGTACCCGGAGTTCGTGCGGCGCGGCGAGCCCTGGCTGGACCCGCGGCTGCGCCCGCACGTGGCTGCGCTGGCCGACCCGGAGACCGGGCTCGCGCGCCCCGAGGCCCTGCCGGAGGGCCTGCCGTGGCAGGAGCCGGAGGAGGTCTTCGTCGCTTCCGGCCGCACCGACCTGCACTCCTCGATCGACTCCGAGGGCCGCACCTCGGACCGCCGGGACGACTTCGACGAGGTGTACGGCGACTGGGACGCCCTGCGCGAGGCCGCCGCCCCGGGCATGGCACCGGAGCGCATCGACACCGACGTACGCGAGGCCCTGCGCACGGCGGCCGACGACCCCACGAAACTCACCGACGACGAGGCGCTGGCGCTGCTGCACGCGGACGGCCCGGCCCTGGACGCCCTCGCGCGGATCGCCGACGACGTCCGCAGGTCGGCCGTCGGTGACGACGTCACCTACATCGTCACCCGCAACATCAACTTCACCAACGTCTGCTACACGGGCTGCCGGTTCTGCGCGTTCGCCCAGCGCCGCACCGACGCCGACGCCTACACCCTCTCCCTGGACCAGGTCGCCGACCGGGCCCAGCAGGCCTGGGACGTCGGCGCGGTGGAGGTCTGCATGCAGGGCGGCATCCACCCGGACCTGCCCGGCACGGCGTACTTCGACATCGCGCGGGCGGTGAAGGAACGCGTCCCGGGCATGCACGTGCACGCCTTCTCGCCGATGGAGGTCGTCAACGGCGCGGCCCGCACCGGCATGTCCGTCCGCGAGTGGCTGACCGCCGCCAAGGAGGCCGGCCTGGACACCATCCCGGGCACGGCCGCCGAGATCCTCGACGACGAGGTCCGCTGGATCCTCACCAAGGGCAAGCTGCCCGCGGCGGACTGGATCGAGGTCGTGACGACGGCCCACGAGCTGGGCATCCGGTCGTCCTCGACGATGATGTACGGGCATGTCGACCAGCCCCGCCACTGGCTGGGGCACCTGCGCACCCTGGCCGGCATCCAGCAGCGCACCGGCGGCTTCACCGAGTTCGTGACGCTGCCGTTCGTGCACACCAACGCGCCGGTCTACCTGGCGGGCATCGCCCGCCCGGGCCCGACCATGCGGGACAACCGGGCGGTCACGGCCATGGCCCGGCTGCTGCTGCACCCGTACATCCCCAACATCCAGACCAGCTGGGTGAAGCTGGGCACCGAGGGCGCGGCCGAGATGCTCCGCTCGGGCGCCAACGACCTCGGCGGGACGCTCATGGAGGAGACGATCTCCCGCATGGCGGGCTCCTCCTACGGCTCGTACAAGTCGGTCAAGGACCTCATCGCGGTGGCCGACGCCGCGGGCCGCCCGGCGAAGCCCCGGAACACCCTGTACGGGGAGGTTCCGCAGGAGCGGCAGCGCGCGGCGCAGGTGTCGGACGGGCACCTGCCGGAGCTGCTGCCGGTGCTGGACTGAGCGGCTGACGGTCCCTGGCCCCCGGGTCCGCCGGCTGGCGCACCGTCATCGTGCGGCCGGCGTGGCGCGGGGTCCGGTGGTGGCGGTGCGGCCGTGCCGCGGTTCAGTGGGATGCCGCGGGCCGGTCGGGCGAAGTCGCCGGAACCCCTGGTGGGGGAGGCCCCGGAGGGATGCCGGCGCGCGGCGCAGGTGTCGGACGGGCACCTGCCGGAGCTGCTGCCGGTGCTGGACTGAGCGGCTGACCGAGGCCGTTCACCTGCCCCCGGCGTCCGCCTGCTGCCGTGCCGTCACGGCACGGTCGGGCGCGGCGCCGGGGCTCTGCGGCGGGGGGAGAGCCGTGTCCCGGCCCAGCCAGAGCAGGAGCAGGCCGAGCGTGCAGGCGATCGCCGGCCAGTAGACGTAGCGGAAGTCCGTCGCGGGCATGATCGGCAGATAGCCGAGGATGTAGGCCGCCGAGCTGATGCCCAGCGCCCGGACCGGCATCGAGAACCGGCCCTTGCCCGGGCGGATGGACAGCACCAGCGCGACGGCGAGCCAGAACCACCCGCGGAACAGCCACCGCAGGTCCGTCACCATGCCGTTGACGTAGGTGCCGAGCATGTCCTCCAGCAGGGGATGCGCCACCTCGATGCCCAGGTCGTTGCGGCTGACCCCCGCTTTGTACGGATCGTCGGTCTCGAACAGCAGAGTCGTGAAGAGCCGCAGCCGGTACTGGAGATAGTCCGGCACATGCCCGCTCATCTCGCGCAGCCACAGGGACGTGATCTCCCCCGAGTCCCCGCGCAGCCCGTCCGCGGGGCGTTCGTAGCAGGCCCAGTAGGCGTCCGACAGGGCCCCGACGCGCTCGCACTCCTGCGCGGAGGCCACGAGCCGGTCCCTGAGACCGGCCGGCACGTCCGCCGTCCGGAGCTCGTCCGCCTTCAGTACGTGGACCAGGTCGTCGATCATGATCTGTGCGGCCTGTTTCGTCCCGAGAGGCCGCGCGAACAGGGAGATGGCGACGGTCGGTACGACCAGGGCGGCCAGGAGCGCCGCCGTGCACGTCACCCACGTACGGCGCCCGGGAGCGCGCCACAGGGCGAGGACCAGCATGACGAAGAGGGGGAGCGCGGCGAAGAAGGCGTTCTTGCGCACGAGCATGGCGTACGCGAGGAACAGCACGCCCAGCCAGAGCAGCCCCCACCGCACGGCGGGACGCGGAGGCCGGTGGTCCCGCAGCCGCAGCCCGGTGAGCGCGACCGCGCACGCGGCGAGCAGTGCGATCGCCGTGTGGACGTCCTTCCACACCACGCCGACGAACGTCAGCACGAAGGGAGCCAGACCGATGCCGAGTACGGCGAGCGAACCGCCGCGGCTCGCGGTCAGCTCCCAGACGCACCAGGCCAGCACCCAGAGCGCTCCCCAGAAGAGAACGGCCTGGAGGACGAGCATGGATCCGATCGAGCCGGTCACCGCGATGAGCGCACGCCACACCAGGCTCAGCACGGGCGGGTGCCAGTCGGTCAGGGGCGTCTTCCCCTCGGCCTGCCGGAGCTGGTCGAGGCTGTCGGGACTCAGGTAGCCGGGGGCGAACACGAGGATCGTGCCCAGGCAGCAGACCGCGGCGACGACGGCCAGCCCCCAGACCCAGCGCCACGCACGCGGCAACCACGGCATTTGTCCCATATGCCGGATGCTAGCGGGTCGCCGGTGGCCGTCGGCTCAGGGTGCGACGAAGACGTAGCGCCGGTAGGCGTAGAAGCGGAACAGGGTCGCGAGCACCCAGCCGAGGATGCGGGCGGTGTTGTCGCTGAGCGCCGAGTCGAGCCCGAGCAGCTGCCGGGAGGCGAAGACCGTGCCGGCGGTGATGGCGAGACCGACGCCGTTCGCGACGAGGAACAGGCCCAGTTCACGGGAGACCTTCTCGCGGTGCTGGTGGCGGTACGTCCAGTAGCGGTTCCCGGCCCAGCTGAACAGCGCGGCGACGCCCGTCGCGACGACGGACGCCTGGACGGGCGAGCTGCCCATCGGCCCGCCCCGGGCGTCGCCGGGCAGGCCGAAGACCAGCAGGGTGTAGCCGCCGTTGTCCACGACGAAGGCCAGCGCCCCGACGAGTCCGAACTTGGCGGCCTCGCGCCAGATGCCCCGGACGGCATCACGGGTGGAACGTGTCACAGAGGCGAGAACCGGCACAAAGCGAGAGTAGCCACCCGGCGCGCCCCCGCTTCACAGGCGCGCTCATATCGCATGATTTACCCACATACCGATACCCGACACCGGCTCAGACGAGGAGTGGGAGTGGTCGTGGAACCGACGATCGCGTGTGTCGTGCCGTGCCACAACGAGGAGGCGGCCGTCGGCAAGGTGGTCCGCGACCTGCGCGCGGCCCTCCCCGAGGCCGTCGTCTACGTCTACGACAACGCCTCCACCGACCGCACCGTGGAGGTCGCCCGCGCGGCGGGCGCGATCGTCCGGCAGGAGCCCCGCAAGGGCAAGGGCAACGTCATCCGCCGCGCCTTCGCCGACGTCGACGCCGACGCCCTGCTCATCATCGACGGTGACGACACCTACGACGCCTCGCGCGCCCGGGACATGGTGGACCTGCTCTTCGAAGGGCCGTACGACCAGGTCGTCGGCGCCCGCAGGGTGACGGACGACGGCGCCTACCGGACCGGACACGCGGTCGGCAACAAGGTGCTCACCGGGGCCGTGCGGTCCCTGTTCGGCAACGACGTGACCGACATGCTCAGCGGCTACCGGGTCTTCTCGCGCCGCTTCGTGAAGTCCTTCCCGGCGCTGGCCCGGGAGTTCGAGACCGAGACCGAGATGACGATCCACGCCCTCCACCTCCGGCTCCCCACGGCGGAGGTGGTCGTCGGCTACCGGGTCCGGCCGGCCGGCGGCGAGAGCAAGCTGCGCACCTACCGGGACGGCTGGCGCATCCTGCGGGTCATCCTCGACCTGGCGCGCCGGGAACGCCCCTCCCTCGTGCACACCGTGCTCGCCGGCGTCCTGGCCCTGATCTCGGTCGTCCTCGGCATCCCCGTCATCGCCGACTTCGTCCGCACGGGCACGGTGCCCCGCGTCCCCACGGCGATCCTCGCCGCCGCGATCATGACCATCGCCGCGCTCGTCCTGCTCGTGGGCTACATCCTGGAGTCGCTCACGCACATGCGGCAGGAGCAGACCCGGCTCGTGCACCTCTCCTACCCGGCCCCCGTCCGCACCCCGCTCTACACCGCCCACGGAGCCGGTACCGGCCCCGTCCCGGTCCGCAAGACCGTCGACGGCCCCTGAGCCGCCTGGGGAGCGACGGGCTCGCAGTACGATGATCGGAACCCCCGTGCTGCGGGGTCCCGTGACTGAGGAGATGCGTGCCCGTGCCTGCCCGACTTCCTTCGTGGGCCTGGGTGACCGGGCTGACCGTGGGAGCGATAGCCGCGGTGACGGTCCTGGCCGTGCAGGCGGACCAGGGCCCCCACCCCGCCGCCACCTCGGCCAAGCCGCGCACCTCGGCGTCGGCGGGCGCGCACCCCACCCCCACCGCGTCCGTTCCGGCCCGGGTGCCCGACGGCTCCGGCACCGGCCGGCGCATCGTGTACTCCCTCGGCGAGAAGCGGGTGTGGCTGGTCGACGCGAGCGAGGCGACCCGCCGCACGTTCGCCGTCTGGCCGGGCACGGTCAGCCCCGATCCCGGCACCTACACGGTGTCGTCCCGCAACGAGGCCACGACCGGCTCGGACGGCGTCCGGATCGAGCACATCATGTACTTCGCCGCGAAGTCCGGCGTCTCCGTCGCCTTCTCCAACGCGGTCGACGGCGCCTCGCCGCCGCCCGCCGGCTCCGGCGCCAAGACGGGCGGCGTCCGGATGCGGAAGGCGGACGGCACGGCACTGTGGGCGTTCGGCACGGTCGGCACGACGGTGACCGTGGTCAAGTAACGCCCGGGGTCAGGCAGCCGGGTCCGACTGCCGGGACGGCAGGAGATTGACGATCAGCACGAGCCCGCTGAACAGGAACACCCGGGTCGCCGCGTCCAGCCCGTTCCAGCTCTTCGACTGCCACATCGAGAACCACTCACCGCCGATCGCGATGAACCCGGCCCCGAACAGCAGCAGCACCATCAGCAGCCCGTAGGTCGATATCCGCCGGGCCTGCTGCTGATCCCGTCTGGCCCACAGCCAGGTCCCGTAGATGAGGACGAGCGCGGCGACGGTCTCCCAGATGATGATCAGCACGTAGGCGGCGTCCTGAAGCCCCGTACTCGTCACGGCCCGCCACATCAGGTCCTCGTCCTTGAACGTGGTGTCCATGGCGAGAACATGGCGGACGAACTGCTGGTTGGTACCGAAGTCGGTGATGTTCCCGAACGCGACCAGCGCCATGTACAGAGCGACGGAGGCGGTGAGCAGCGCGGCGGCGAGAGGCAGCGCGCCGCGGCGTGAGGTGGAGGAGGTGGCCATGCCGATCATTCTTCCCGAGCGGCGGAGGCCGACGCGACACAATGACGGCGGAAGCCGGACGGGCGAGGCGAGGGGGACGTACGGATGGCGCAGGCCAGGCCGTCGATGCAGGACCTGATACGGCAGCGGACCCGGGCCGGATTCGTCGGCCGGGCCGCTGAACGGGCCCTGTTCCGCGGGAACTTCGACACTCCTCCGCACGACGAACGCCACCGCTTCCGCTTTCACGTCCACGGCAACGCGGGCGTCGGAAAGACCTTCCTCCTGCGGGAGTTGGAACAGATCGCCCGCGAACAGGGCGCGCTGACCGCGTACGTGGACGACAGCGCCGGCAGCGTGCCGGAGGTGATGGCCGAGATCAGCCGCCAGTTCACCGCGCAGGGCCACCGGCTCAAGGAACTGAACCGCCTGCTCGCCGCCCACGACGAACGCAGGCACGAGGCGGAACTGGCCGCGCTCGCCGCCCTGGACGCACGAGCGGAGGACGCGGGCCCGTCGGCGGGCGGCAGGGCGGTGGCCCGGGCCGGGGTGGTCGCCATGGGCATGGTCCCGGTGGTCGGCCCCTTCGCCGGCATGCTCGACACCGACCAACTCGCGGGCGGCGTCGACCGGTTCCGGGAGAGCGTGCTGGCCCGCTTCCGCGACCACGAGGACGTGCGGCTGGTCCTCGCCCCCGAGCAGGTGCTCACACCGGTGCTCCTGCGCGAACTCACCGAGGCCGCCGCCTCGGCTCCCTGGATCGCCCTCTTCCTCGACACCTACGAGCGGACGGGCCCCTACCTGGACCACTGGCTGCACGAGACGATGGTCACCGACCGCCACGGCGCCATGCCGGCCACGACCGTCGTCGTCACGGCGGGCCAACGCCCCCTGGACACGGCCCTGTGGGGCGGCCTGACGGACTTCGTGACGGACGTCGCGCTGTCCCCCTTCACCGAGGCGGAGGCACGCGGCCTGCTCGCCGGCAAGGGCGTGACCGCCGAACCGGTCGTCGAGGAGGTCCTGCGCCTCACCGGCGGCCTCCCCGTCCTGGTCTCCACCCTCGCCGCATCCCGCCCCGCCGCCCCGGACGACCTGGACGACCCGAGCGCCACGGCGGTGGAACGCTTCCTGAAGTGGGAGCGGGACCCGGCACGACGAGCCGCCGCACTGGCCTGCGCGCTGCCCAGATGGCTGGACGCGGACGTGTTCCGGGCGGTCACCGACTGCCCCCAGGACCAACTGGAGCCGCTCTACGCCTGGTTGCGAGGCATGCCGTTCGTCGGCGAGCGCGGTGGGGGACGGCTGCGCTACCACGACGTCGTACGGGCACCGATGCTTCGGGCGGAACGCAGCCGGTCGCCCCGCGGATGGGCCGAGCGGCAGCGGCGCCTGGCGCGGACGTTCGGCGGCTGGCGGGAGGAGACCGAGGCCGGCGGGGCCGGGCCGTGGACCGACGAGACGTGGCGGAGCCTGCGCCTGGCCGAGGTGTACCACCTCCTCTGCGCCGGTGAGCGGGACGCGCTGCCGCAGGCCCTGCGGGACTTCGTCCACGCCTGCGACGCCGGTGCGGGCGTGGCCGCGCAGTGGGCGCGTGCGCTGGTGGACGCGGGACACGACGCGGACACGGCGGCGGTGGCCGAGTGGGGCACCGAACTGACGGCAGCCCTCGACACGGAGGGAATGCTCACCGCACTCGGCCTGCTCCTGCGCCGCGCGGTGCTCGACGCGCCGGCCCAGGCCCGGGCCCGGGTCGTACGGGGTGACGAACTGCGCGGCCGGGCCGCGTACCCGCAGGCCCTCGCCGAGTACGACCGGGCCGTCGCCCTGGATCCGGAGCTGGCCGTCGCCTACCGTCACCGGGCCGGGATCCGCAGGGAGCTGGGCGACGACGACGCGGCGATCGCCGACCTGGACCGGGCCGTCGCGCTGGAGCCGGACAACTCCTGGTACGTCGCCCTGCGCGGCGAACACCACCGGCTCGCCCGGCATGACGCCGAGGCCGTCCGCGACCTGAGCGAAGCGATCCGCCTCGATGCGGCCAACGAGTTCGCCTGGGCCTCCCGGGGAGCCACGCACGAACGCCGCGGAGACCTGGACGCCGCCCTTCGCGACCTGGGCCGGGCACTGGACCTCAAGCCGGACTACGCCTGGGCGCTCGCCCGCCGCGCCCGGGTCTGGCGCGCGCTGGGCGACCCCCGACGGCAACTGGCCGACCTCGACCACGCCCTCGCCCTGAGCCCCGACTGGCCCTGGGCCCGCTGCGAACGCGGCGACGCGCTGCGCGCCCAGGGCCGCGACGAGGAGGCTGTCGCCGACTTCGACCGAGCCCTGTCCCTGGACCCCGCCTACGCCTCGGCGTACGCGAGCCGGGGCGCCTCCCACGCCGGCCTCGGCCGCCACGCGGAGGCCCTCGCCGACCTGGACCGGGCGGTGGATCTCCGGCCGGGATACGCCTGGGCGCTGTGCCGCCGGGCGGTGGTGCACGCGCTCATGGGGCGCTTCGAGGAGGCCCGGGCCGATGTGGAAACGGTTCGTGAACTGGACTCCGGGGCGCTGGAACGCTTTTCGCACACCGACCGTGCGGTGCTGGGGCCGGTCCTCGCCGGGTGAACGGCATGCGAATTAACTGTGTGCGGATGTAATCCGACCGTGACTTGCCGGATGGTGGCCGGGTAACCTTTGCGCCAAGAGGCTTGTGGTCTGGTCGAGTTGTTTTTTGGAGGTGTGCGATGGCGATAATGCGGCGGCTGATCCCCGACGAACCCCGCCACCAGTCGGCACACCGACTCCCGGACCCAAGCCGTCCCCGGTTCCAGCGCGCTTCCGCCTGACCGGTCCCCCTTTTTCCACCCTCAGCACCCCTGCATTCAAGGAGGCACTGGTGTTTGACGAGCGAAAAGAAGCGGAAATGAGGCTGTACTCGGAGTCCCTGGCCCGGGAACTCGCTTTGAAGAAGGAGCGAGCGGAGGCCGAAGAGGGCGACACGAATCCTGAGATCGAAACGGCCCCCGCCCAGGACTGAGGCTCAGCGTCCCGCAGCGAACTCCAGGAATTCGGACCAGGCACCGTCGGTAAACGCCAGTCGGGCGGCGTCCTTGTTCTTGGAGTCGCGGATGTGGATGGTGGGGCGGTGGGCGGGGGATATGGCGACCTCGACGCAATCGGGGCCGTCGTTGCTGCTGTAGCTGCTCTTGAACCAGTCGAGCTCAGTGGTCACGTCTCTTCTCCCAGAACTTTCTCAATAAAGGCCAGGGACTCTCGGGGGGAGAGGGCCTGCGCCCGGATCATTCCATAGCGCATGTCCAGAACCTGGACGTCCCGAGGATCGCTGATCACGCGATTGTGCAACTGGGCTTCGAAGTGCCCCAGCGTCTTGCCGTCCGGGAGCTTCAGCAGCCGAAACGGACCTGCCATGCCCGCGTGGTCCTCCCGATCCGTCGGCATGACCTGGATCGACACATGCCTCAACTTAGCGGCCTCCAACAGGTGTTCGAGCTGCTGGCGGAGCACCATTCTCCCCCCGACCGGCCGTCTTAGCGTCGACTCTTCCTGGACAAAGGTGATGAGCGGTCGCGGCAGGCGATCGAAGACGACCTTCCGTGCCATGCGCGCAGCGACATGGCGTTCGATCTCGTCCTCTGTGTAGGCCGGCCTCCGCATGGCGTACAACGCCTGGGTGTACTCCGGCGTCTGGAGAAGCCCGTTGATTTGATGGTTGTCGTAAGCCCCGAGTTCGACGGCCTCGGCCTCCAGCTTGGCCAGGTCCCTCACCTTCTTCGGATACCGAGCCTCCTCCACATCCTTCTTCATCGCCGAGATCTTGCCCTCGGCCCCGAGCGCCTCGTCGGTCTTGTCCAGGAAGTCCGGCTTGGGGATCCGTCTCGCCCGCTCCACGGACGAAACCATCTCCTCGCCGTACCCGATCGCCGAGCCCAGCTCCGTCTGCTTCATCCCCGCGGCCTCGCGCCACATCTTGATCTGCCGCCCGACCGTCCTGAGCACGGCCGCCGCTTCCTCGTCCTCCACGCCTTCCCCTCCTGACGTACGAGCCGTACGGCCCTTCCCGCCGTCCGGACAGTCACTCTCCGTACGGGGGTCGTTGCTGTTCAGAGTAGGGAGGTCCGGCCACGCTGGGTGACATGAGCCAGAAATCCCTCGCCCAAATCACCGTCCCCGCCCGCCACTTCGCGGTGCAACTGTCCGCTACTCGAAGGGGTGCTCGACTGGCCCGGCTGCTCACCGAGCGCCAACTCGACGACTGGGGAGAGCCCTACGAGGCTGCCGCGCAGGTGGTGGCGGAGCTGGCGTCCAACGCCGTCCTGCATGGGCGGGTCCGGGGCAGGGACTTCCGGCTGCGGCTGACGCTCCGAGCCGATCGCACGCTCCGTATCGAGGTGACTGACGCCCGGGGCGATCGGGTTCCGCGCATCCCGGCTTCGGTGGAGAAGGACGCGGAGGGCGGACACGGCTTGCGCATCGTCGAGGCGTACGCGAACCGCTGGGGCGTGGTGGAGGCCCCGGCCCACGGCAAGACGGTGTGGGCAGAACTGCCCATGGCGCACGGGGAGTTGCGCGATGCTGCCGGTCTAGGGTGATCCCATGGATGTTGGGGCGGTCTTGATAGCCGTGGCCGGTGTGGCGGGCACGCTCGGGGGCGCGTTGCTCACCCAGCAGGGTGCCGAGAGGGCCAAGCGGCGCGAGCTGGAGATGACCCAGGCCATTCAGGACGCCCGCGAGAATCGGGAGCTGCGGCGGCGCTGCTACTCGGAACTGCACCGCGAGGCACGGCAGTTCTGCACGGCGCTGAGCCGCCATCTGTACGTGTTGCGCGACCGTACGCCCGGCGACGAGGACATACAGGTGCTGGAAGCCGCCAAGGACGCCCACCGGGATCGCTGGTCAGAGGCGCTGATGATCGCGCCTGACACGGTGATCGCCCCGGCCGGCGAGGTGAACGGCGCTCTTACCAGGGTCTACGGACAGGTCAAACGCCTGGAGCAGGGCAATCCACGTCCTGGCGAGAGCACGCGGTCGGCCGCCGAGGCGCAGCATGACGTCTGGGCACTGATAGCTGCGATGAGGGAAGCGATGCGCCGCGATCTGGGCGTGACGGGAGACCCCGGAGTGCGGCTGCGTTCATCCCAGGATGCCGACGCCCTGCTGCGGGACTTCGCGGATCCGAGCGAGGACCCCGGTACGTGACACGTCCCGCGCGAGGGACTGCGGGCCCTGCGCGGGACGGACGCGGTCGATCCGGACGGCGATGATGATCAGCGCTCCCCATGGTGGAGTTCGGCGACCTCGCGTACGGCCTCGGCGATGGCCCTGAAGTCCTTCTTCAGGAGCGCGCCATGGTTGCTGGCGACCTTGGCGGTGATCCGGATGTTCGGGTTCTGGGCGGTCACCGCGTCGAGGCCGGCGCGGATCCGTTCCTGCTCGTCGCCGCGGCTGCCGAAGGACGTCCCCGAGGCGACCACGTACCGCACCGGGACGGTGATGCCGCCCAGCACGGGCCCCAGCTCCCGCTCCCGCGACAGCCTGCCGAGCTCGATGTTGCTCTCGGCCTGCTGGTCGGCCGTCATCCGCGGGGTCAGGCCCGTCGGGCGCAGCAGCGGCATGAACCAGCCCAGCCGCCGGAACAGCTTCCGGATCCGCTGCTCCATGGCCTCGTCCAGCCAGTCGTACGGGAACGCGCCGTCGACCAGGACCGCCCCCACGGCACGCTCCGGATTCCGCTCGGCCCAGTGTGCCGCGACGACCGCCCCGTAGGACCAGCCGATCACCAGCGCCCGGTCCACGCCCCGGGCCGCGAGAACGGCGTCGACATCCCGGACGGCGGCCTCGAAGGAGTAGTCCGCCGAACGCTTCGACCTGCCGCGGGCCCGCTCGTCGTAGGTGATGTGCCGCCACCCCGCCCCCAGTTCGGCGATGACCCGCCGCCAGTACCCCTGGGTGGCGAACTGGCCGTTGAGGTACACCACCGGGATCCCGGGCCCGCCGGTGTCGGTGACGGCCAGGGCCGTGTCGTCGACCGGCACCATGCCGGTCCAGGTCGAACCGGTCGCGGACGTGCTGTTCTTCGTCATGTTTCCCCCTGGTGATGAGTTCGGCCGGACAGTTCTGGCGCTGTTCGTTCAGAGACTGCGGGCGGTGATGTCGCCGTGCGAGGTGGTGGCGCGGATGTCGAGTTCGGTCGTGCCGTCGTTCTTGAGGGAGTTGCTGACACGGCCGTAGCCCGTGTCCGCGTCCAGGGCGGCCGAGACGCCGGCGGCGGCGACGACCGAGATGTCACCGGACTGCGTGCGCAGCACGACCGTGCCGCCCAGGGCCTCGGCGATCCGGATGTCGCCCCTCGCGGTGCTGATCTCCGCGGGGCCGCCCAGCCGGCCGACCTCCACGTCGCCGTCGGTCGCGGTGAGCCGGACGCCTGCGGCCTCGTCGATCTTGATCCGGCGGTACGCGCCCTCGAAGACGACGTCGCCGAGCCGCCCGACGCCGCGCAGCTCGGCGCTGTCGGCCCTGGCCTCGACGCGGGAGCCGGCGGGCAGCCGCACCGTGACCTCCACGGCTCCGGAGGGGCCGAGGAGCCGGCCGGCGGAGGCCGAGGCCCTGATCCGCAGGACACCGTCGGCGTAGGTGACGGCGGTCTGCTCGGCGGCCTCGGTGTCGCGGCTCCTGGAGGGGTCGGCGGGCAGCACCTCGACGGTGGTGTCGGCGCGGTCCGCGGCGATGAACTGGACACGTCCGGCAGGGATGTCGAGGACCGCGGTGATCGGGGCGGGAGTGGCGAACTTCTGCATCGTGCTCTCCTCTGACTCGTTGTTTCGAACGATGGAAAAGCTACGTTGCGTTCGCTGATTCGGCAACGCATTCGTTGCGCGTATATGCAGAAAAAGCAGGTAGGGGCCCTAGAATCGTTGCAACGGCTAGGGAATCAAAGCAACAACCCGAGAGAGGGCGTTGCAATGCAAGGAAAGTGAACGCACTGCGGGCGGCCTGTCGCCCCCGTTCGATTACAGTGCTGAGCTGTCGTACGTATGCACGGTCCCTGGGAGGTCAAGGTGGGTGCGACTGCCGGTGCCGTCTGGGGGCGTACGGAACAGCAGGACTATCGCAGCCGGGTGCGCGGGACGCTGCTCGGGCTGGCCGTCGGGGACGCGCTGGGCGCGCCCGTGGACGGGCTGGGGATCGACGGGATCAGGGAGGAGTACGGGGCGGAGGGGCTGGTCGATCTGGCTCCCGCCTATGGCAGACGCGGCGCCGTCACCCATCTCACCCAGCTCACCCTCTTCTCCGTGGACGGGCTGATCCGGGCCCAGGTGCGGCGCGACACCGGCGCCTGGCACCCGCCCACCGACCTGCACCGGGCCTATCTGCGCTGGGCCGCCACCCAGCGGGACTGGGGGCCAGACCTGCGGCGCAAGGACGACGGGTGGCTCGCGCGGGAGGAGTGGCTGTACGCGCGCAGGGACCCGAGCAAGGCGCTGCTCCTCGGGCTCGCCGACGCGACCATGGGGACGCCCGAGGCGCCCAAGAACCCCGGCGAGCTCGGGCCCGAGGCCGCCGCCCGGTCCGCCCCGTTCGGGCTGCTCGTGGGCTGGGAGCCGCAGCTCGTCGTCCAGCTCGCGGTGGAGTGCGCGGCCCAGACCCACGGTCATCCGACGGCGTATCTCGCGGCGGGTGCGTACGCCGTGATCGTGCACGCGCTCGCCCTCGGGGAGAGCCTCGACGGCGCCGTGCAGCGGGGCTTCGCGCTGCTGGCCGCCCGGCCCGGGCACCAGCCCGTGTCGGACGCGCTCCAGCACGCGCTGGGTGCCGTACGGCAGGGGCTGCCCGGGCCGGAGCGCGTGGCGGAGCTGTGCGCGGCCGGTACGGCGGAGAGCCTCGTCGGTGCCGCCGTGTACTGCGCCCTCGTCGCCGCCGACGTCCGGCACGGGCTGACCCTCGCCGTCAACCACGACGGCCCCTCCGCCGCCACCGGTGCGCTGACGGGCGCGCTGCTCGGCGCCCTGCACGGCGAGACGGCCCTCCCCCCGGCCTGGCTGGCCGAGCTGGAGGGCCGTCCCACGATCCTGGAGCTGGCCGACGACTTCGCCATGGAGATGACCCAGGGCCCGGCCCTGCACAGCCCGGCGGGCGCGTCCCCGGGGTGGCTGGCGCGGTATCCGCGGGCGTGAACCGCCGGAGTGTCTGAGACTCGGTGGGTTTGTGCTGAGGCCGGGGTGTTGCGCAGCCCGGCGTAGCGGGGTGCCGCTGCGCCCACCCGTGCCGCCCCTAGCGGCACGCATGCCCGCAGCTAGGTCCGCCGCTACTCCTTGCCCGGCGTCGCCCCCACCACGCCGTCCGCCGCGCCGGCCGGTGTCGGGATCGCGGCCGACGCCGACCCGTCCCCGTCCGTGTTGATCTTCTCGATGAGTGCCAGCCGCTCCGGGGTGTCCTCCGGCTTGATGTAGCCGACGAGGATGTAGAGGACCAGCGACACCGCCAGCGGGATCGACACCTGGTACTGGAGCGGCACGCCGCCCTCGACGTTCCAGTTGATCGGGTAGTTCACCAGCCAGAAGGCGAACAGGCCCATCGACCAGCTGACGAGGGCGGCCGTCGGGCCGGAGCGGCGGAACGCCCGCAGCAGGCCCAGCATCATCGGGATCGCCATCGGGCCCATCAGGCCGGCCACCCACTTGATGACGACCGTGATGATGTCCTTGAACGCCGGGGAGTTGACCTGGGTCGCCGCCGCCATGGACAGACCGAGGAAGACGACCGTCGCGACCCGGGCGACCCGCAGGCCCTGGCTCTGGTTCCAGGCCCGGGCCCGTGCCCAGATCACCGGCGCGCAGTCCCGGGTGAACACGGCCGCGATGGCGTTGGCGTCCGAGGAGCACATGGCCATGGTGTGCGAGAAGAAGCCGACGATGACCAGGCCCAGCAGGCCGTGGGGGAGGAGCTGTTCGGTCATCAGGGCGTAGGAGTCGGAGCCGTCGGCCTTCTGCGACTCGACCAGCAGCGGGGACATCCACATGGGGAAGAACAGCACCAGCGGCCAGACCAGCCAGAGGATCGCCGACAGCCGGGCCGACCGCTCGGCCTCCTTGGCGTTCGGCGTGGCCATGTAGCGCTGGGCCTGGTTGAGCATGCCGCCGTTGTACTCGAAGAGCTTGATGAAGAGGAACGCGAGCAGGAAGACCGTGCCGTACGGGCCGACCAGCGGCTTCTCGTGGCCCTGGAGCTCGGGCGAGTCCCACACGCCGAAGAAGCCGCCGTGGTCGTCGAGCCGTACGACCACCGCGACGAACATCGCGACGCCGGCCAGCAACTGGATGATGAACTGGCCGAGTTCGGTCAGCGCGTCCGCCCACAGGCCGCCGATCGTGCAGTAGACGGCCGTGATGGCACCGGTGATGAGGATGCCCTGGTTCAGGGAGATCCCGGTGAAGACCGACAGCAGGGTCGCGATCGCCGCCCACTTCGCGCCCACGTCCACGATCTTCAGCAGCATGCCGGACCAGGCCAGCGCCTGCTGCGTCTTCAGGTCGTAGCGGTTCTTCAGGTACTCCAGCGGGGAGGCCACATGGAGTCGCGAGCGGAGCCGGTTGATGCGCGGCGCGAACAGCTTCGAGCCGATGGCGATGCCGAGGGCGATGGGGAAGGACCAGGTGACGAAGGACGTGACGCCGTAGGTGTAGGCGATGCCCGCGTACCCGGTGAACATCACCGCGCTGTAGCCCGACATGTGGTGCGAGATGCCGGAGAGCCACCACGGCATCTTGCCGCCGGCGGTGAAGAAGTCGCTGACGTTGTCCACGCGTTTGTGCGACCAGACGCCGATCGCGACCATCACGGCGAAGTAGCCGATGAGCACGGCCCAGTCGAGACCGTTCATGAGTCCCCTTCCACGGGTGCGCCGCCAGGGTCAGGCATGTGAACTCTGGGTTGGGTGACGTGCGCACGGCAAGGAAGAGGAGGGTCAAGAGACCGTAAAAAAGTTCGGTGAGGTGACTTGCATTTATATATCTGAACCGTGCCGCCTGGCTGGAAATCGCCCTCAGTGCATCAGCTCACCCGCGTTCACCAGCAGCGACTGGCCCGTGATGGCCCGCGCCCGGTCCGACGCCAGGAACACCGTCGCGTCCGCCACGTCCGCATCCGTCGCCAGCTCCGGCAGCGCCATACGATCCGTCAGCCTGCCCAGCACCTCCGCCTCCGACACGCCCTCCGAGCCGGCGGCGAACCGTACGTACGCCTGCACCGGCGGGCCCCACATCCAGCCCGGCAGCACGGTGTTGACCCGGATCCGGTACGGCCCCAGCTCGCGCGCCAGCGAGTACATCGCGCTCGTCAGCGCCCCCTTCGACGCCGCGTACGCCGCCTGCCGCACCTGCGAGGGGGCCGCCACCGCCGACTGCGTCCCGATGAACACGACGGACCCGCCGCCCTGCTTGAGCGACGGCAGACAGGCCCGGGTCATCCGCAGTGTGCCCAGCAGATTCACGTCCAGGACGGAGCGCCAGGTCTCGAAGTCCGCGTCCTCCAGACCGCCGAAGCAACTGTCCAGCGCGGCCACGTGCACCACCGCGTCGATCCCCCCGAACCGCTCCCGCGCCAGCCCCGCCAGCGCCTCGCACTGCGCCTCGTCGGTGATGTCGGTCGCCCGGTATGTCGTGCGCGACCCGTCCGGATCCAGCTCGGCCGCCGTCTTCGCCAGCTGCGCCTCCGTACGGGCCCCGAGCACGGCCCGGCCCCCGTCCCGCACGACGGCCGCCGCGACCTGCCGCCCGAGCCCGGCCCCGACCCCCGACACGACGACCGTCTTCCCCGCGAGCAGTGGCATCGAAGCCTCCCCGGAACCCTGGCGCATTATCTGACGGAGCGTCAGAGTATGAGCCAGCCGCCAACAGAGGGGAAGGGCATGAGCGACGACACCCGCAGCGAGCTGTACGCCGAACTGGCCGCCGTCGGCCCCTACGGCACCCGCCCCGGCCACGCCCTGATCACCCTGGTCGAACCGCACCCGGGCCACGAGTACGCCTACAACCGCTGGTACGAGGACGACCACTACTACGCCGGGGCGATGGCCATGCCCTGGATGTACTCCGGCCGCCGCTGGGTCGCCACCCGGGACCTGCAACTCCTGCGCTACCCCGAGAAGTCGGCGATCGCCCGGCCCGTCACCACGGGCTGCTACCTCTCCACGTACTGGATCACCGACGGCCGCTACGACGACCACATGCGCTGGACGGTCGCCATCAACAAGCGCCTGAACCGCGACGGCCGCGTCTACCACGACCGCACCCACGTCCTCACCGCGTTCCACGACCACGAGGCGACGGTCTACCGGGACGGGGCGGCCGGCCCGCGCGACGTCCACGCCCTCGACCACCCCTACGCCGGCCTGGTCCTCCAGGTCGTCGAGGCCGGCACCCCCGAGCAGCGCCCGCGGCTGCTGGAGTGGCTGCGCTCCCGACACCTGCCCAAGCGGCTCGCGGGCTCCCCGGCGGCGCTCGTGACCGTCTTCCGCCCGACCCCGCTCCCCGGCGACCGCATGACCTACGTCAAGCAGGTCGAGGGCGTCGACACCCGGCTGACCCTGCTGTGGTTCCTCCAGACGGACCCGAGGGAGTGCTGGGAGCCCTGCTTCACGGGCCTGGACGCGGCGTTGGCCGAGTCGGGGCTGGGGCGAGTGGAACTGGTGGCGCCGTTCATCCCGACCGTGCCGGGCACCGACACCCACGTGGACCGGCTCCGCTGAGGGTCAGCGCAGTTCCTCCGGGCAGGGCGTTCCCCTGGGCAGCTGGTACGGGGCCGCCAGGCGGTAGGTGCCCGCCTTGGGGGCCAGCAGCTCCGTCCACTTGTCGCCCTGGGCGTCCTCCTCGGTCTCCGTCAGGCAGCCGTTGACGTTGACGTACGTCTTCGGCTCGTCCTCGGGGCGCTCCCTGGAGGCCTGTGTCTCCTGGGGCGGCTTCAGGCTCTTGCCCTCCGCGTCGACGATGCTCAGCCAGGGGGAGTAGGGGATGCGAACCAGGACGCGGCCCGGCTTCTTCACCCGGAGGATCATCTCGCCCTGCTCGGCCCGGTCGACCACGGCGTTCGGCTCGGCGAGGGGCGTGGGGGCGGTCACCTTGAACAGCTGCCACTGATCGTCGCCCCAGATCTGGGTCAGATATGGCAGCCCGCGCCGCACCAGCGCCCGCTCCCGCTGACCCCCGTCACCGTCCGGCTCGTCCTTCGGCAGCACCACGTAGTGCACCGCCCAGCGCTTGAGCCAGTCGTGGTAGTTCGCCGAGTTGAGCGTGTCGTCGTAGAAGAGGGGGTTGCGCTCCATGTCGGCCTGCCGGTTCCAGCCGCGGGCCAGGTTGACGTACGGGGCGAGGGCGGAGGCCTCGCGGTGGGAGCGGGCGGGGACGACCTCCACGCGGCCCTTCTCGGCGCCGACCTCCTGCAACTCGTTCACCAGCGGAGCCAGCTCGCGCGACCAGGACGCCGCCGGGGCCGTGTGCACGATGTCGTCGACCGTCTTGTAGCCGATCCACACGGCGAAGCCGACGAGCGCGACGACGCCCGCGTACCACTTGCGGCTCCGCGGCACCGTGAACGGCAGCGCGGCGACCAGCGCCACCCCGGCGAACAGCATCGCCAGCCGCGTGATGTTCGAACCGATCTGGGAGCTGACCAGCCACACCAGCACGACGCCCAGCCCGTACACCGCGGCCGTGACCCGGACCGTCTTCCAGTCCTCGGGCACCAGGACGAAGGCGAGGACCGAGAACGCGAGCGGCAGCAGCACCGAGCCGAACGTCATCGGCTGCGTCCCCGAGAACGGGAACAGCCACGCCGACACCGCCACCACCGCAGTCGGCGCCAGCCCCAGCGCCCACGCGCCCGGCCGCCGCTTCTGCAGGAACAGCGCCACCGCGACCAGGCCCACGAACAGACCCGCGACCGGCGACGCCATGGTGGCCAGCGCGGCCAGCGGCGCCGCGCTCAGGGCCTTCGCCCAGCGCTTGTAACGCCACCGGTACGGCCAGCAGAACACCACCGCCACCGCACCGAGCGCGAACATCATGCCCAGACCGAACGTCACCCGCCCGGACACCGCGTTGCAGAACAGCCCGAACACGCCCGCCAGCGACGCCCACAGGGGGTTGCGGACGGACCGGCTGCGCAGCAGGAGCAGGGTCAGCAGCCCCGCCGAGACCGTCCCCGCGATCATCATCGTCGTCCGCACGCCGAGCACCGACATCAGATACGGCGACACGACGCTGTACGACACCGGGTGCATCCCGCCGTACCAGGCGAGGTTGTACGCCGAGTCCGGGTGCCGGCCGACGAACTCGGCCCAGGCGTCCTGCGCGGCCAGATCGCCGCCGCTGTTCGCGAACGTGAAGAACCAGAGGACGTGGAGCAGCCCGGCGAGGCCCGTGACGGACAGGACCGGGTGCCGCAGCATGCGCTCACGCACCGTCAGGACGAGGGTCCGCGGCCGGTCCTCACGGCCGTCCCGGCTGCCGCCCTCCCCGGCTGCGGGCAGCCGTATTCGCGGGCCGGCGGACACCGGGCCCGGATCGGCGTCGTCGGCGCGTGTCGGCTCCGCAGTGGCCACTCGAAGGCACTCCCCGTTGTCCCGTCTTCTGTTCTCGTCTTCTCTTCCGGCTCCCGGCCGTGTCCCGTCGGTCAGCGGTCCACGGCCGCGCCGCCGCGGGCGGCGGCCTGCCCGGTTCGCGACGCTAGCACGCACCCCGCCGGGCGGCGCCCGGACGGGCCGTCACTCGGCGGGGTGCGGTGGTGCGGGCCGGCTCGGCTCTCAGCCGAGGCGGGTGAGCTTGTCCGCGAAGCCCGGCTCCACGAGGTCCTTCTGCAGGGCGACCGGAACCTTGACCGCGCTGCTGCTGCCGTCACCGACGGTGAGCGTGCCCACCTTCGCGCCGGCCTTCGCCGTGTGCGGCAGCTCGTCCGCGGCGAACGTCAGCTTGACGGACAGGCCCGACCAGCCGACGGCCGTGACGTCCTCGGTGGCGACGACCGGCGTACGGCCGCCGAGACCGTCGTCGGCGTACCCGACGACGTCACCCTTCTTCAGGATCGTCGCCGACTTGAGCGCGCCCTGCGCGGCCTTGATCAGCCGGTCGCCCTCGTAGAGCGCGGCGCCCAGGATGGTGTTGTCCGGGCCGCCGGCGGGCTGGCGCACCACGGCGCCGACGATCCGGTGGATCTCGCCGTCGACGTCCTTCCTCGCCGAGAAGACGAGGTTGCCGAGCGCCGACGTGGTGGTGCCGGTCTTGATGCCGGTGACGTCGTTGTAGCCGACCAGGCGGTTCCAGTTGTCGTGCTTGGTGCCCTTGTAGTCGACGTACGACATCATCGTGGCGACCTCGCGGAAGGCGGGCTGCTCCATGGCCGCCTTGCCGAGCTTCACCTGGTCCACGGCCGTGGAGACGGTGGTGTTGTTCAGGCCCGACGGGTCGGTGTACGTCGTGTTCTTCATGCCGAGGTCCTGGGCGGCGTCGTTCATCTTCCGCACGAACGCCTTCTCGGAACCCGCGTCCCAGCGGGCGAGCAGTCGCGCCACGTTGTTCGCGGAAGCGATCAGGATGCTCTCCAGCGCCTCCCTCTGACTGATCTTGTCGCCCTTGGTGACGTCGACGGTGGACTCCTGGCCGGCGTCGGACTGGTCCTCGGCGGCCTGGTCGATGTCGATCTTCGGCCCGTCCTGTCCGCTCTTGAGCGGGTGATCGCGCAGGATCACATAGGCGGTCATGACCTTGGCGACGCTCGCGATCGGCACGGGCTTCTGCTCGCCGGACGACCCGAACGAGCCGATGCCCTGCACGTCCAGCGCGGCCTGGCCCTTGGCCGGCCAGGGGATGTCGACCTTGCCGCCCTCGAAGGTGTAGCTGTCCTCGGCGGTGAGGTCCAGCGTGGGCGCAGGCAGCGGGCGCACGCTCTGCACGACGCCGAGGAGGACCACCAGCAGCCTCTGCCGCCCCGGCCGCCGCTGGATCTGCTGGCCGAGCTGACGAACACCCCGCCGCCGCCGGACACCCCGCTGCGGACGGCCGTGCGGCGCGTGAAGATCTGGACGCCGCTGGTGCTGCTGCTGGTGGTCCTCCTCGGCG
>NZ_MUKA01000221.1 GCF_002150735.1 Streptomyces africanus | reverse complement strand
CCGGGACTGCTGTTGCGGCAGCGGCAAGGTGACCGGTGTCGATCACGCGGCCCAGACCGAGCGGCTGCGCGCGGCGGGGCCGGTGCGGATCTCCGCGTGTCTCGACGTCTGCGACCAGGCCAACGTCATCGTCGTCCAGCCGTCCGCCGAGGGCCGGGCCGCCGGAGCCCGCCCGGTGTGGCTCGGGCTGGTCAACGACCCGGCCGCGACCGAGGACGTCGTCTCCTGGGTCCGCGAGGGCGGCCCGGGCGTGGCCCCCCGGCCCGACATCCTCGACCTGTACGTCTTCAGTCCCCTCGCGCGACGGCGCCCGGACCCCTCATGACCCGGGAGCCGGGACGCACGGGACCGGGCCAGGAGGGTCACCGCACCCGGCGAGGGCAGGTGCCCCCGAGCACAGGCGCGCTGGTCAGCGCCCAGTAGAGTGCGCCTCTGTTGTCCCCGAGCCCCCGAGGTACCGCGCAGTGACCCCCGTACCCCCCGCACCGACCGCCGCCGTGACCGTCGTCGGGCTCGGGGCCGACGGCTGGGCGGGACTGCCCGATGCCTCCCGCACCGCACTGCGCGTGGCCGAGGTCCTCATCGGCGGACCCCGCCAGCTGGATCTGCTGCCCCCGGAGTGCACCGGGCAGCGTGTCGCCTGGCCCTCGCCGCTGCGCCCCGCCGTCCCCGGCCTGCTCGCCGCGCACGCCGGCCACAGGATCGCCGTACTGGCCAGCGGGGACCCCATGTTCTACGGCATCGGCCGCGCCCTCGCCGAGGAGGCCGGCGCCCTGCGCGTCCTGCCGCACCCCTCCTCCGTCTCCTACGCCGCCGCCCGGCTCGGCTGGCCGCTGGAGGACGCGGAGGTCGTCACGCTCGTCGGCCGGCCCACCGCCCGCCTGGCCGCCGCCCTGCACGACGGCCGGCGGCTCCTCGTCCTCAGCGCGGACGCCACCACCCCCGGTGAGGTCGCCGCCCTGCTGCGCGACCGGGGCTTCGGGCCCAGCCGCATGCGCGTCCTCGAACAGCTCGGCGGCGACCGGGAACGCGTGACCGCCGAGTCCACCGCCGACGACTGGCCCGAGTCACAGTCCCCCGGCGACCCGCTCAACATCGTGGCCGTGGAGTGCCGCCGCGCCCCCGGCGCCCTGCGGCTCGGCGCCGTGCCCGGGCTCCCGGACGAGGCGTACGAGCACGACGGGCAGCTCACCAAGCGGCACATCCGCGCCGCCACACTCGGCGTGCTCGCCCCCGCCCCCGGCGAACTGCTGTGGGACATCGGCGGCGGCTCCGGCTCGATCGCCGTCGAGTGGATGCGCGCCCACCCCTCGTGCCGCGCGGTCACCGTGGAGCGGGACCCCGCGCGCGCCGAACGGATCAGCCGCAACGCCGACCGGCTCGGCGTGCCCGGACTGCGGGTCGTCACCGGCGCCGCGCCCGCCGTCCTCGCCGAACTGCCGCCCCCCGACGCGGTGTTCGTCGGCGGCGGGCTCACCGCGCCCGGCCTCCTCGACGCCTGCTGGGAGGCGCTGCCCGGCGGCGGGCGGCTGGTCGCCAACACCGTGACGCTGGAGTCCGAGGCGCTGCTCGCCGACGCCCACCGGCGCCGCGGCGGCGAACTGGTGCGGCTCGCCGTGGCGCACGCCGTGCCGGTGGGCGGCTTCACCGGGTGGCGGCAGGCGATGCCCGTGACCCAGTGGGCCGTACGGAAAACGTCCGACACCCCTTCAGGAGCAGACAGATGACCGTGTACTTCATCGGTGCCGGGCCCGGCGCCGCCGACCTGATCACGGTGCGCGGCGCCCGCACGCTCGCCGCCTGCCAGGTCTGTCTGTACGCGGGCAGCCTGGTCCCGCGCGAACTGCTCGCCGAATGCCCCCCGGACGCCCGGCTGGTGGACACCGCGCAGCTCGACCTGGACCAGATCACCGCCGAGCTGCTGCGCGCCCACGAGGAGGGGCACGACGTGGCCCGGCTGCACTCCGGCGACCCCGCGGTGTTCAGCGCGGTCGCCGAGCAGATGCGGCGGCTGGACGCGGCCGGGGTGCCCTACGAGGTCGTCCCGGGCGTCCCCGCCTTCGCCGCCGCGGCGGCTTCCCTGAAGCGGGAGCTGACCGTGCCGACCGTCGGCCAGACCGTGATCCTCACCCGGGTCGCCAACCGGGCCACCGCCATGCCCGAGGGCGAGGACCTGGCCACCCTCGGCCGCAGCGGCGCGCTGATCGTGCTGCACCTGGCCGCCAAGTACGTCGACCGCGTCGTCGCCGAACTCCTCCCGCACTACGGCGCCGACTGCCCCGCCGCGGTCGTCGCCCACGCCTCCCGCCCGGACGAGCTGATCATCCGCGGCACCCTCGACGAGATCGCGGGGAAGACGAAGGAGGCCGGTGTGCTGCGCACGGCCGTGATCATGGTGGGGCGCACGCTCGGGGCGGAACAGTTCCGGGACAGCCACCTGTACTCGCCGGAACGGGAACGCCACGTGTGCTGACAGCGGTGAACGGCCCCCGCCGTCAGGCCGGCGCGCTGCGCCCCACCACCGTCCCCGCCCGGTCGATGCAGATCACGTCGACCACGACCGGCGCCCCGCGCAGCACGGCCAGGGCCTCGTCGCGGGCGGTCGTGGCGACCAGGTCGCCGAGCGGCACCCCGGCGGCCAGGCACGACTGGAGCGCGGCGAGCCCGGTGTTGGCGTCCGCCACCTCCGCCGCCAGCGCCTCGTCCGCGCCGCCGCGCCGGGCCAGTTCGGCGAGGAAGCCCTTGTCGACCTGGGAACGGCCCGAGTGCAGGTCGAGATGCCCGGCGGCGAGCTTGGAGAGCTTGGCGAAGCCGCCGCAGATCGTCAGGCGGCCGACGGGGTGGCGGCGGATGTACTTCAGCACGGCGCCCGCGAAGTCGCCCATGTCGAGCAGGGCGTCCTCGGGCAGCCCGTACTCGGCCACGACGGTCTTCTCCGACGTCGAGCCGGTGCAGCCGGCGACATGCGTACGCCCCGCCGCCCGCGCGACGTCGACGCCCCGCCGGATGGAGTCGATCCACGCCGAGCAGGAGTACGGGACGACGATGCCGGTCGTGCCGAGGATGGACAGGCCGCCCAGGATGCCGAGCCGGGGGTTCCAGGTCGAGCGGGCGATCTCCTCGCCATGGTCGACGGAGACGGTGATCTCGACGTCGCCCGGGGCCCCGTGCCGGGCGGCGACCCCGGCGACGTGCTCACGCATCATCGTGCGCGGGACCGGGTTGACGGCCGGTTCGCCGACGGGCAGGGGCAGGCCGGGGCGGGTGATCGTGCCGACCCCGGGACCCGCCCTGAACACCACCCCGGACCCGGCGGGCAGCCGCCGTACCGTGGCCCGGACCAGCGCGCCGTGCGTGACGTCCGGGTCGTCGCCGGCGTCCTTCACGACCCCCGCCGTCGCGTGCCCGTCGCCCAGTTCCTCGACGGCCAGCGCGAACGACGGCGTCTGCCCCTTCGGCAGGGTGATGGTCACGGGGTCGGGAAACTCGCCGGTCAGCAGGGCGGTGTACGCCGCCGTCGTGGCCGCCGTCGCACAGGCGCCGGTGGTCCAGCCGGGCCGCAGTCCGGTGTGCTCCAGCTGGGCCCTGCGGCCGCCCTTCACTTCACTGCTCATGAACGGACCTGGACTTCCATGCGCGTACTGATACTCGGCGGCACCACGGAGGCCCGCCGTCTTGCCGAACTGCTCCACGTCACGCCCGGCCTGACCCTGACCAGCTCCCTCGCCGGGCGGGTGGCCGACCCCCGCCTGCCTCCGGGCGAGGTCCGGATCGGCGGCTTCGGCGGGGTCGAGGGGCTCACCGCGTGGCTGCGCGAGCACCGGGTGGACGTGCTCATCGACGCCACCCACCCTTTCGCCGGGACGATCAGTTTCCACGCGGCGCGGGCCGCCGCCACCGCCCATGTTCCCCTGCTCGCCCTGCGGCGCCCCGGCTGGGTCCCCGTCGCGGGTGACGACTGGCACGACGCCGGCTCCCTGGAGGAGGCCGCGCGGCTGCTGCCCGCGCTGGGCAGGCGCGTGTTCCTCACGACCGGGCGCATGGGCCTGGCCGCGTTCGCCGGTCTGGACGACCTGTGGTTCCTGGTCCGCTCCGTGGACGCGCCCGAGGCCCCGCACCCGGCCCGCATGGAGGTGCTGCTCGACCGCGGCCCGTTCACCCTCGACGGCGAACGCGACCTGTTGCGCCGGCACCGTATCGACGTCGTGGTGACCAAGGACAGCGGGGGCGCGGCCACCGCCCCCAAACTGACGGCGGCCCGGGAGGCCGGACTGCCGGTCCTCGTGATCCGCCGCCCCCCGGTCCCCGAGGACGTCCCGGTCGTGCCCGGGCCGCAGGAGGCGGCCCGGTGGGTCGGGGAGCGGCTCGGCGGACGGGGGTTCCCGGAGACCGGCTGAGAACCCGGCCCGGCCGGCAGGTGGCAGGCCCGGCCGGTCCGTGGCCGGGCCCGTTCTCCGAGGCGGGGGTGGGCCCGCCGTCGCTCTCTCAGGCCTCCGGATACCGGCGCGGCGTCCACACGATCTCCTCGCCGTCCCCGCGCCGGACGGCCCGGGTCCGGGAGGAGCCGACCAGCAGGATCGTGCGCATGTCGACCTCGGCCGGGTCCAGATCGGCCAGCCGTACGATCCGGAGACGTTCGCCGGTGCCGCCCACGTCCCGTGCCACCACGACCGGGGTGTCCGGCGCCCGGTGCTCCAGCAGCAGCTCGCGGGCCTTGCCCACCTGCCAGGTGCGGCTGCGCGAACCGGGGTTGTACAGGGCCAGCACCAGGTCCGCGGAGGCCGCCGCGTGCAGCCGCTCGGCGATGACCTCCCAGGGCTTGAGCCGGTCGGACAGGGAGATGGCGGCGTAGTCGTGGCCGAGCGGGGCGCCCGCCCGGGCCGCTGCCGCGTTCGCGGCGGTCACGCCCGGCAGCACCCGCACCGGGACGTCCGCGTACTCCTGCTGGGACGCGACCTCCAGGACGGCCGTCGCCATGGCGAACACGCCCGGGTCGCCCCCGGAGACGACCGCGACCCGCCGCCCCCGCCGGGCCAGGTCGAGGGCGAACTCGGCGCGCTCCGACTCCACCCGGTTGTCCGAGCCGTGCCGGACCTGCCCGGGGCGCCGCGGCACCCGGTCGAGGTAGGTCGTGTAGCCGACCAGGTCGTCGGCGGCGGCCAGCGCACCCCGGGTCTCGGGCGTCAGCCACAGCGGACCGGCCGGCCCGGTCCCGACCACGACGACCTCGCCCCGCTCCCGGGCCTCGGGCCGCTCGGTGTCCACCTGACTCGGCAGCACGGCCACCGAGAAGTACGGCACCGACTCCGCGTCCACGTCGGCCAGTTCGGCGAGCCGCTCCCCGTCCATGGTGGCCCGCTCGACGTACCGGGCGTCGCCCAGCCGCCCGGAACCCTCCAGCGCGCCGCGCACCTTGGTGAAGGTCCGCCCCAGCTTCATCACCACGGCCGCGTCGGTCGAGGCCAGCCGCGCGGTCAGCTCCTCCTCGGGCAGGGTGCCCGGCAGGATGGTCAGCACCTCCTCGCCCTCGGCGAGCGGGGTGCCCAGCCGGGCGGCAGCGGCGGACACGGACGTGACGCCGGGGATCACCTCCGTGTCGTAGCGGTCGGCGAGCCGCTTGTGCATGTGCATGTAGGAGCCGTAGAAGAGCGGATCGCCCTCGGCGAGGACCGCGACCGTCCGCCCGGCGTCCAGGTGTGCGGCGAGCCGGGCCGCCGCCTCGGCGTAGAACTCCTCGATCGCGCCCTGGTAGCCGCCGGGATGGTCGGTGGTCTCGGTGGTGACCGGGTAGACCAGCGGCTCCTCGATGTGGTCCGCGCGGATGTGCTTCGCCGCGATCGAGCGGGCGATGGAACGGCCGTGCCGGGCACTGTGGTACGCGATCACGTCCGCCTCGGCGATGACCTCCACGGCCCGCAGGGTCATCAGGGACGGGTCACCGGGGCCGAGCCCGACCCCGTACAGCTTGCCCGCCGTGGACTGCTCGCCGCTCACTCTTCCTCACTCGCGATCGCGTTGAGCGCGGCGGCGGCCATGGCGCTGCCCCCGCGACGGCCGCGCACGACCAGGTGCTCAAGACCGGACGGATGCGCGGCCAGGGCGTCCTTGGACTCGGCGGCCCCGACGAAGCCGACCGGCACACCGATCACCGCGGCGGGCCGGGGAGCCCCCTCCTCGATCATCTCCAGCAGCCGGAACAGCGCGGTGGGCGCGTTGCCGACGGCGACCACCGAACCCTCCAGCCTCTCCCGCCACAGCTCCAGCGCGGCGGCGCTGCGCGTGGTGCCGAGCTTCGCGGCCAGCTCCGGCACGGACGGGTCGGAGAGCGTGCAGAGCACGTCGTTGCCGGCGGGCAGCCGCTTGCGCGTCACCCCGCTGGCCACCATCTGCACGTCCGTGAAGATGGGCGCGCCCGCGCGCAGGGCCGCACGGGCCCGGGCGACCACGGCCGGCGTGTAGGCCAGGTCCCGTACGAGGTCGACCATTCCGCAGGCGTGGATCATCCGGACCGCGACCTGGCTGACGTCGGCGGGCAGGGCCGCGAGGTCCGCCTCCGCGCGGATGGTGGCGAAGGACTGGCGGTAGATGGCCGCGCCGTCCTTCTCGTAGTCGTACGTGGTCACGGTGGTCTTCTCGCTGCTCTCGGTCGTCGTAGGGGTCATGAGGTGATCTCCGCCAGGGCGGCGGCGAGTCGGGCGGGGTCGTTCATCGTGGTGGTCCGGGGTTCCCGGCCGGGTACGGCGGTGGAGAGCCGGTAGCCGCCGTCCGCGGCGGCGACCACGTCGACGCGGTCGCCCCGGGGATGTCCGCAGCGGCGTTCGCAGCCGGACCAGTACAGGGGCAGTCCGTGCGGGCCGATCGCGTCGAGGCTCCCGGCCGCGTCGGTCCGCACGTCGGCCCGCGACCTGGCGCATCCGGGCCTGCCGATGCAGGCACCGACGCGCAGCCAGGGGGAGCGGGGGTCGGTGACGAGGCCGGTGGCGGCGAGGCGGGCGAGGGACGCGTCCGCGTGGACCCCCTGTGTGGGAAGAACCACACCGCGCCACGGGGTCAGACGCAGCTCACCGGCGGCGACCTGCGTCAGCTCCCGCCATTGGCGCGCCGAGAGCCGCCCCAGGGGTACGTGCACGGAGAGACCGTCACCGACCATGCCCGGGGGCGGGCCGTCCGTGCGGCCGGTCTCCCGGCTCCGCCGCTCGTGGCGGATGCCCCCGGCGGTCAGCCGCCGACCGACGGCATCGAGCAACTCGCCGTGGGGGAGGGTGAGTTCATCGACGCGCCAGACCTGTGCCCCGCTCGCCCGCGCCGCCTCCAGGAAGGTCTCCGCGGCCCAAAGCGCGGCCCGTGCCGCCTCCTCGACGGAGACACGCAGCGCCTCTCCGGCCGCTCCGAGGGCGAGTTGTGCACCGCCGTCCGCCGTCGCCCGTACCGTCACATCGGCATCGAGCCCGGCCACGTCGCCGCGTCCGTCGTCGAGCGCGAACAGGAAACGCCCCGACAGGTCCCGGGCCGCCTCGCTCGCGCACAGCGCCGCGTCGAGGGCCGTCAGCCAGGGCCGCACGTCCAGCGTGCCCCGCCCGTCGAGACCGGACAGCGGCGAGGCCACGACGTTGCGCACCCGCTCGTGCCCGCGCGAGGGCAGCAGCCCGGCGGCGTCCAGCAGCCCGGCCAACTCCCCGCCGCAGCCGTCGTCCAGACCCCGCAGCTGCACGTTGCCGCGCGACGTCAGATGCAGATCCCCGTCGCCCAGCCGCTCCGCCGCGTCGGCGAGCGCCTCCGCCTGCCGCACGGTCAGAACCCCGCCGGGCACCCGGACACGGGCCAGCGCGCCGTCGTCCGCCGCGTGCAGCCGCAGCGTCCCCGGGCAGGCGTCACCGCGGTCCCGGGAGACCGCTGTGGCCTGGGGCGATGAACGAGGGGCAGGCGTGGGCATGGCGGCGAGCATACCTACCATCACACCAGGTGTATGCCCCGCCCTTTTCCCCTGCCCCTTACTATGCTCCTCGGTGGATCATCCGGTCCGCCGACGCCACGACGGCGACAGGGGAGGAAGCCCGGTGCGAGTCCGGCGCGGTCCCGCCACTGTGAGCCCGGCCCGTACGGGCCGGGCGAGCCAGGAACTCCCGCCGTCCCACCACCCGCCCGGGGCGCGGACACCCCGAGGAAGGCCAGCCGCCGCATGCTGCACTCAGCCGGGGAACGCCCCCCGCACCCCCGCATCCTGCTCCTGTCGACCTCCGACACCGACCTGCTCAGCGCCCGCGCGGCCGGCGGCCCGGTCCCGTACCGCTTCGCCAACCCCTCCCGCCTCGCCCTCGACGACCTCCCCGCCCTCCTCGACGGCGTCGGCCTGGTCGTCGTCCGCCTCCTCGGCGGCATCCGGGCCTGGCAGGACGGACTCGACCTGCTCCTCGCCGACGGCCGCCCGGTCGTCGTCCTCACCGGCGAACAGGCCCCCGACGCCCAGCTGATGGCGTCCTCCACCGTCCCCGTCGGCATCGCCGCCGAGGCCCACGCCTACCTCGCGCACGGCGGCCCGGCCAACCTGGAGCAGCTCGCCCGCTTCCTCTCCGACACGGTCCTGCTCACCGGCCACGGCTTCGAGGCACCGGCGGCGGCCCCCACCTGGGGCCCGCTGCCCCGCCAGGGCCGGGAGACCGACGGCCCGACCGTCGCCGTGCTCTACTACCGGGCCCACCACATGAGCGGCAACACCGCCTTCGTCGGCGCTCTGTGCGAGGCGATCGAGGACGCGGGCGGCCGGCCGCTGCCCCTGTACGTCGCCTCCCTGCGCGCCCCCGAGCCCGAGCTGATCGAGGAACTGCGCGCCGCCGACGCCATCGTCACCACCGTCCTCGCCGCCGGCGGCACCCGGCCCGCCGAGGCCTCGGCCGGCGGCGACGACGAGTCCTGGGACGCGGGCGCGCTCACCGCCCTCGACGTACCGATCCTCCAGGCCCTGTGCCTGACCGGCTCACGGACCGACTGGGAACAGAACGACGAGGGCGTCTCCCCGCTCGACGCGGCCAGCCAGATCGCCGTCCCCGAGTTCGACGGCCGCCTCATCACCGTCCCGTTCTCCTTCAAGGAGATCGACGCCGACGGCCTCCCGGCCTACGTCGCCGACCCCGAGCGCGCGGCCCGGGTCGCCGGAATCGCCGTACGCCACGCCCGGCTGCGCGACATCCGGCCCGCCGACAAGCGCCTCGCGCTGGTCCTCTCCGCCTACCCGACCAAGCACTCCCGCATCGGCAACGCGGTCGGCCTGGACACGCCCGCCAGCGCCATCGCCCTGCTGCGCCGCCTCCGCGACGAGGGCTACGACTTCGGCACGGACGCGGAGGTGCCGGGTCTGGCCTCCGGCGACGGGGACGAGCTGATCCGCGCGCTGATCGAGGCGGGCGGGCACGACCAGGACTGGCTCACCGAGGAGCAGCTGGCCCGCAACCCGGTGCGGATCCCGGCGGCCGACTACCGCCGCTGGTTCGCCACGCTCCCCGAGGAACTGCGTACGTCGGTGGAGGAGCACTGGGGTCCGGCCCCCGGCGAGATGTTCGTCGACCGCAGCCGTGACCCGGAGGGCGACATCGTCCTCGCGGCCCTGCGCTTCGGCAACCTGCTGATCCTCATCCAGCCCCCGCGCGGCTTCGGCGAGAACCCCATCGCGATCTACCACGACCCGGACCTGCCGCCCTCCCACCACTACCTGGCCGCCTACCGCTGGATCGCCGCCCGGACCGAGGACGGCGGATTCGGCGCCGACGCGATGATCCACCTCGGCAAGCACGGCAACCTGGAGTGGCTGCCCGGCAAGAACGCCGGCCTGTCCGCCGCCTGCGGCCCCGACGCCGCCCTCGGCGACCTCCCCCTGATCTACCCCTTCCTGGTCAACGACCCCGGCGAGGGCACCCAGGCCAAGCGCCGCGTGCACGCCACCCTCGTCGACCACCTCGTCCCGCCCATGGCCCGCGCCGACTCCTACGGCGACATCGCGCGCCTGGAGCAACTCCTCGACGAGTACGCCCAGATCTCCTCCATGGACCCCGCCAAGCTCCCGGCGATCCGCGCCCAGATCTGGACCCTCATCCAGGCCGCCCGGCTCGACCACGACCTCGGCCTGGAGGACCGCCCGGACGACGACGGCTTCGACGACTTCCTCCTGCACGTCGACGGCTGGCTCTGCGAGGTCAAGGACGCCCAGATCCGCGACGGACTGCATGTCCTCGGCAACCCGCCGCAGGGCGCCGACCGCGTCAACCTCGTCCTCGCCATCCTGCGGGCCCGCCAGATCTGGGGCGGTGCCACGGCCCTGCCCGGCCTGCGCGAGGCCCTCGGCCTGGACGAGTCCGCCGCGACCCGCACGACCGCCGACGCGGCCGAGGAACAGGCCCGCGCCCTGGTCCAGGCGATGGACGACGCGGGCTGGGATCCGGCCGCGGTCCCCGCCGAGCACGGCGAACAGGTCGCCGACATCCTTCGGTTCGCGGCCCGCGAGGTCGTGCCGCGCCTCGCCGCGACCACCGCCGAGGTCGACCACACCGTCCACGCGCTCGCAGGCGGCTTCGTCCCCGCCGGCCCCTCCGGTTCCCCCCTGCGTGGCCTCGTCAACGTCCTCCCGACGGGCCGCAACTTCTACTCGGTCGACCCCAAGGCCGTCCCCTCCCGCCTCGCCTGGGAGACCGGCCAGGCCCTCGCCGACTCCCTCCTGGAGCGCTACCGCACCGACAACGGCGACTGGCCCACCTCCGTCGGCCTCTCCCTGTGGGGCACCAGCGCGATGCGCACGGCGGGCGACGACGTGGCGGAAGCCCTCGCCCTGCTCGGCATCCGCCCCGTCTGGGACGACGCCTCCCGCCGGGTCACGGGCCTGGAGCCCGTCCCGTACGAGGAGCTGGGCCGCCCCCGCATCGACGTCACCCTGCGCATCTCCGGCTTCTTCCGGGACGCCTTCCCGCACACCGTCGGCCTCCTGGACGACGCCGTACGCCTGGCCGCCTCGCTGGACGAGCCGGCCGAGGCCAACCACGTACGGGCCCACGTCCAGGCGGACCTCGCCTCCCACGGCGACGAACGCCGCGCCACCACCCGCATCTTCGGCTCCCGCCCCGGCACGTACGGCGCCGGCCTGCTCCAGCTCATCGACTCCCGCGACTGGCGCACCGACGCCGACCTGGCCGAGGTCTACACGGTCTGGGGCGGCTACGCCTACGGCCGCGAACTCGACGGCCGCCCGGCGCGGGACGAGATGGAGACGGCGTACAAGCGGATCGCGGTCGCCGCGAAGAACACCGACACCCGCGAGCACGACATCGCCGACTCCGACGACTACTTCCAGTACCACGGCGGCATGGTGGCGACCGTCCGGGCGCTGCGCGGCACGGCTCCCGAGGCGTACATCGGCGACTCCACCCGCCCCGAGACGGTCCGCACCCGCACCCTCGTCGAGGAGACCTCCCGCGTCTTCCGCGCCCGGGTCGTCAACCCCAAGTGGATCGAGGCCATGCGCCGTCACGGCTACAAGGGCGCCTTCGAACTCGCCGCCACCGTGGACTACCTCTTCGGCTACGACGCCACCACCGGCGTCGTAGCCGACTGGATGTACGACAAGCTCACCGAGACCTACGTCCTGGACCCGGCCAACCGCGAGTTCCTCCAGCAGGCCAACCCCTGGGCGCTGCACGGCATCGCCGAACGCCTGCTGGAGGCCGAGAGCCGCGGGATGTGGGAGAAGCCCGACCCGGCCGTGCTGGAGGGCCTGCGGCAGGTGTACCTGGAGACGGAGGGCGACCTGGAGGGCGACGGCTGACCAAGCCCCGGCTCACTCGTCGTCGGAGGTGGTGGGGCGGGTCCGGCCGGGTTCCGGGAGCTCGCCCTCCTGGGCCCGGACGTGGAGCACGTCGCCGATGAACAGGTCGTACACCAGCACCCCGATCACGCCGCCGACGAGCGGTCCGACGATCGGGATCCACCAGTAGGCGCTGAACGCCCCCGACAAGCTGCCGGAGAACGCCAGATCCTTCCAGCCCGCGAACCAGGTGAGCAGTCGTGGACCGAAGTCGCGGGCCGGGTTGATCGCGTAGCCCGCGTTCGCCCCGTAGGACATGCCGATGGCCGCCACGACGAACCCGATCACGAGGGGGCCGAGGTTCGCCTTCACGGCCGTGTTCCGCAGGTCGATGATCGCCACCACCAGCATGACCAGGAAGGCCGTGCCGACGACCTGGTCGATCAGCGGACCCCAGATACCGCCGTGGAAGTACGGCGCCGGGAAGGTGGCGAAGATCGAGAACGTGGCCAGGGTGTGCCCGCCCGTCTTCGGCCCTTTCGAGGCGGCGTCGAAGGCGTCGATGGCGTCGTGGTACACGCCCAGGACCAGTGCCGCGCCGGCCAGGGCGCCGAGCACCTGGGACACCCAGTAGGGGATCACCTTGATCCACGGGAACTTGCGGCGCACGGCGAAGGCCAGGGTCACCGCCGGATTGATGTGCGCGCCGCTGACTCCTCCGGCCACGTAGATACCGAGGATCACGGCCATGGCCCATCCCCAGGTGATCAGCAGCCAGTCCCCGGCACTGAGGAAGAACGTGGTGGGTCCCTCGGTACGCCCCGAGCCGGGCAGCGCCGCGACCGTCATCGCGACCACGCCGCAACCGAAGGAGATGAGGACGAACGTCCCCAGGAACTCCGCAATGCATTCGCCCAACAAGCCCGCGCGGCGCCTGAGCCGGGAGGGCTTCAGAAGGGGCTGGATCTCGACGGCCATGATGATCCTCCCAGACACTGGCCACGCCTGAACGCGGCTGTCCGTGCCGTTGTGGCCTGCTTTCATGCCGTGTCGCCAAGGTAAATCCGTGCAGCGACCGCCGCGAGTCGACGCGGGCAGGCCCGTGGGCAGGGGGCGGTGCGGTCGCTCCCCGCACAGCCGTACTGACTGAGGGTGAGAGTATCGACGCGGGGGGTGACGGCCGAATCCGGCATCCGGCTCCACCGTTGGGCCACTCGGGTGGCGGCGCCGCGGGCTGCACATCGGCTGCAGCCCCTTACAGGGAATTCTTCGGGGTACAGGGAATTTCTTCGGGCTTGGCCAGTGTCCTCGGAGGGCTCATGTCGCAGCTGGAACAGGGGCGGCGTCAAGGGACGCCGGACGACTCCGCCAACCCGCGCGTCATCACGGGCAGCAGGATCAGGAACTACCTGACCACGACCGATCACAAGACGATCGGCAACATGTATCTGGTCACCGCGTTCGCGTTCTTCCTCCTGGCCGGTGTCCTCGCCATGCTGATGCGGGCGGAACTGGCGCGCCCCGGACTGCAGATCGTCAGCGAGGAGCAGTACAACCAGCTGTTCACCATTCACGGCACGATCATGATGCTGCTCTTCGCGACCCCCACCTTCGCGGGGTTCGCCAACGCGATCATGCCGTTGCAGATCGGCGCACCGGACGTGGCCTTTCCCCGCCTCAACGCGCTGACGTACTGGCTGTTCCTCTTCGGCGGGCTGATCGTCGTCTCCGGGCTGGCCGTTCCGGGCGGCGCGGCTTCCTTCGGCTGGTTCGCCTACGCCCCGCTGAACAGCGCCGTCCACACCCCCGGGGCCGGCGGGGACCTGTGGACGATGGGGCTGGTCGTGGCCGGGCTCAGCACCACCCTGGGATCGGTGAACTTCATCGCCACCATCATCACCCTGCGGGCCCCGGGCATGACGATGTTCCGGATGCCGATCTTCACGTGGAACATCCTCTTCACCTCCATCCTCGCCCTGTTGGCCTTCCCCGTTCTCACGGCGGCTCTGCTGGCCCTGGAGGCGGACCGCAAGTTCGGTGCGCACATCTACGACCCGGCGGGCGGCGGGGCGATCCTGTGGCAGCACCTGTTCTGGTTCTTCGGCCACCCCGAGGTCTACATCGTCGCCCTGCCGTTCTTCGGCGTCATCAGCGAAATCATCCCGGTCTTCAGCCGGAAGCCGGTCTTCGGCTACGTCGGCATGGTCGGCGCGACGATCGCCATCACCATGCTGTCGGCCACGGTCTGGGCCCACCACATGTTCGCCACGGGCGCGGTCCTGCTGCCGTTCTTCTCCCTGATGTCGTTCCTCATCGCGGTGCCGACCGGAGTCAAGTTCTTCAACTGGATCGGCACCATGGTGAAGGGAAGCCTGTCGTTCGAGACGCCGATGCTGTGGTCCATGGGCTTCCTCGTCACCTTCCTCCTAGGCGGTCTCAGTGGTGTCCTGATCGCGTCGCCGCCACTGGACTTCCACCTCACGGACTCGTATTTCATCGTCGCTCACCTGCACTACGTGCTGTTCGGCACGATCGTCTTCGCCATGTTCGGCGGCTTCTACTTCTGGTGGCCGAAGATGACCGGGAAAATGCTCGACGAACGCCTCGGCACGATCCATTTCTGGACCCTGTTCGTCGGCTTCCAGACCACGTTCCTGGTCCAGCACTGGCTCGGCGAGATGGGCATGCCCCGCCGCTACGCCGACTATCTGCCGGCCGACGGCTTCACCGCCCTCAACACCATCTCGTCGATCGGGGCGTTTCTGCTCGGCCTGTCCACGCTGCCTTTCCTCTACAACGTCTTCAAGAGCGGCAGATACGGGCAGAAGGTGGAGGTCGACGACCCGTGGGGTTACGGGCGTTCACTGGAGTGGGCGACGTCCTGCCCTCCGCCCCGGCACAACTTCGATGCGCTGCCCCGGATCCGCTCCGACTCTCCCGCGTTCGACCTGCACCATCCGGACGTGCGGATGATCCGCCCGGGTGAGAGCGGCCGGGCCAAACCCACACCGGACCCCCTCGGAGGGCAGAGCGAATGAAGTCCGAGGCGTATCTCTTCGCGGGCGTCGCCGCGTTCTTCCTCGTCACCGACGCCGCCTACATCTGGTTCGCCCGCGAACCGGCGGGGATCGCGGCACTGACCGTCTCCTTCGGCATGGCAGCGGTCATCGCGTTCTTCTGCACGGTGAACTACCGCCGCAAGGGGGAACGTCCCGAGGACCGCCCGGACTCCGAGATCCGCGAGCGCTCCGGCCCGCTGGACTTCTTCCCGCCGCACAGCGGCTACCCCCCGGTGACCGGCTTCGGAGTCGCCCTGCTGGCCGTCGGCGTCGTCTACGGACTGTGGCTGTTCCTCATCGGGTTCGGTGTCACGATGGCGGGAGTCCTCGGCATGGTCTTCCAGTTCGCCGGGCGTGACGACTGACGCCTACTTCTCTTCTCGTCCCGCGATCGGATCCAGGCTCCTGCCCGCGATCTCCCGGCGTTCCTCCGTGGTGGCGGGCATGTCCACCCGGTCGCCGTAGTACCAGCCGCTCAGCCTGGCCCGGAGCCGGTGCCGGCGTGGTGCTCGCTCGCCGGGATGCGGCAACGGACGCGGCATGTCCCGCACCAGGAGGCGGTAGCGCCGCGTCGCGTCGATGGGCCGGTGGCTGTCGCTGATCCCTCCGCTGACGTTCTGGCTGACCCTGCCGGTCTCCTCTCCCTCCTCCAGCAGCCGGCGGTCGTGGGCCTGAAGGGCGAGACAGACGCGCTTCGTGACCAGGAAGGCGAGGACCGGACCGACGACCACGGCCACCCGGAAGATCCAGGTGAGGGCCTCCACGGACATCCGGAACCCGGCGGCGATCACGTCGTTTCCCGCAGCCGTCAGCAGAACCGCGTAGCAGAAGAGGGCTGCGACTCCCAGGCCCGTCCGGGTGGGCCGGTCCCGGGGCCGGTCGCACAGATGGTGCTCCCATGGATCCCCCGTCACCCACTTCTCGAAGTAGGGGTACAGGTACAGGACCAGGAACAGCAGGGCGGGAAGCACCACGGCCGGGAGGAGGACGTTCCACATGACGGTGTGTCCCGCCACCGTGCTCTCCCACCGTGGCATGAGCCGCAGGGCGCCTTCGAGGAAGCCCACGTACCAGTCCGGCTGCGATCCGGTCGACGACTGCTCGGCCCGGTACGGACCGTACGCCCAGACCGGATTGATCTGGGCCAGGCCGCTGAGCGCGGTGATGACGCCGAAGACCATCAGGAACAGGCCGGAGGACTTGGCGGTGAAGTGCGGGAACATCGGTTGCCCGACGACGTTGCGGTTGGTCTTCCCGGGCGCGGACCACTGGGTGTGCTTCAGGTGGACGACGAGCAGGATGTGAGCGCTGATCAGGGCGATGAGCAACCCCGGGACGAACAGCACATGCACGACGTACAACCGGGGGATCAGCACGTGCCCGGGGAACGGTCCGCCCCAGATGAAGGAGCTCAGGTACGTGCCGACGAAGGGAATGGACAGCACGATGGTGTTCGCGGTCCGCAGCCCGGTGCCGGACAGCAGATCGTCGGGGAGCGAATAGCCGCCGAACCCTTCCAGGAGCGCGAGCAGGAAGAGCGTGACCCCCACCATCCAGTTCAGTTCGCGCGGCCGGCGGAACGCGCCCGTGAAGAAGACCCGCAACAGATGGACGCCGATGGCGGCGACGAAGACCAGCGCGGCCCAGTGGTGCATCTGCCGGATCAGCAGGCCGCCGCGCACGTCGAAGCTGATGTGGAGCGTCGACTCGTACGCCTTGGTGACCTGCAGGCCCTGCAGGGGCACGTGGGATCCCCGGTAGGTGACCTCGGTCATGCTGGGTTCGAAGAACAGCGTCAGATAAGTGCCGGTCAGTACCAGCACGATGAAGCTGTACAGCGCGATCTCGCCCAGCAGGAACGACCAGTGGTCCGGGAACGCCTTGCGCAGCAGCTGCCGCCCCGCCTCGGACACCGGTGCGCGGCCGTCCACACCGACGTATCCGGTCACCGCCGCCTGTCGAGTCCTCGCCTCCAGCCTCGCCATCCGTTTCCGGAACAGCATGTACACGCTCCCTCGGTACCCGCGCCTTGAGCGACTATGAGCGCCCCCTCGCGCACATACCCGGCATTACGCAGATCAGGGGCCCGGCTTCGGCAGGGCGTGACTAAGTGCGCCGCAGCGACCGCAGGGCGGCCCGGCCGGCCGCCGTCGCGGCGGTCGCCGTGAGGGCGGTGGCGCCGGCGGTGATCGTCCACCGGGCCGCGCGGGAGGGCCGGTCGGGGCGCACGGCGAGGCGTTCCGGGCGCTCGGACGGGAGGGTGCCCTCCAGCCCGAGGGCCAGGACTTCGGCCAGGTGCAGGGCACGCCGTCCGGTGCCGCCCTGTTCGATCTGGGTGCGGCAGCTGAAGCCGTCGGCGAGCAGCAGGCTGCCGGGGGCCGCCTCGCGGACGGCGGGCAGGACGCCCTGTTCCGCTACGGCCAGGGAGACCTCGTGGTGGCCGCGTTCGAAGCCGAAGTTGCCGGCGAGGCCGCAGCAGCCCTCGTCGAGGACGTCGGCGTCGAGATGGGCGCGGCGCATCAGCTCCCGGTCGGCGTCGAACTTCATGATCGCGTGCTGGTGGCAGTGGATCTGCACCGTCGCCCGCCGGGCCGGCCGAGGGGGCTGCCAGCCGTCGGGCGCGTGGTGGACGAGCTGCTCGGCGAAGGTGCGGACCTGCCCGGCCAGCCGCCGCACGTCCTGGTCGGCGGGCATCAGCTCGGGGGCGTCGGCGCGGAACACGGCGGTGCAGGACGGTTCGAGGCCGATGACCGGCGTGCCCGCCTCCAGATACGGCCGCAGCGTGTCGAGGGTGCGGCGCAGCACCTTCTGCGCGCGGGGCAGTTGGCCGGTGGAGATCCAGGTCAGGCCGCAGCACACCGGCTCGGCGGGCACGGCGACGCGGAAACCGGCGTCCTCCAGCACGCGCACGGCCGAGATGGCGACGGAGGGGTGGAAGTAGGTGCTGAAGGTGTCGGGCCACAGCAGGACGGTGCGCGGATCGGCCGGGTCGGGCTCCTCGGTGCCGCGCAGCCGCCACCACTGACGGAAGGACTGCCGGGCGAACACGGGTGCCTGACGGGCCGCGTCCACGCCGGCCAGCCGCTTGCCCGCCCGGGCCAGACCGGGCGCGTGCAGGGCACTGTTGACCAGTCCGGGGGCGATCCGGGACAGGCGCGCCCACACGGGCAGCCAGCCCATGGAGTAGTGGGCCGCGGGGCGCATCCGCCCCTCGTAGTGATGCGCGAGGAACTCCGCCTTGAGGGTGGCCATGTCGACACCGGTCGGGCAGTCCGACTTGCAGCCCTTGCAGGCCAGGCACAGGTCGAGGGCATCGCGCACCTCGGTGGAGCGCCAGCCGTCCGTGACGGCGGAGTCGGCGTGGCCGCCGAGCATCTCGAACAGCAGCCGGGCGCGGCCTCGTGTGGAGTGCTCCTCCTCCCTCGTGGCCCGGTAGGAGGGGCACATGACGCCGCCGGAGTGGCTGCGGCAGTTGCCGATGCCGACACAGCGCATCACCGCCCGGTCGAAGGAGTGGTCGTCCTCCGGGAAGGCGAAGTGCGTCGCGGGTGCGGCCGGGTGCCAGGAGGAGCCGAGACGCAGCTGCCCGTCGACCGGGTTGGGGTCGACGACCTTGCCCGGGTTCATCCGGTTGCCCGGGTCGAACAGCGCCTTCAGCTCGCCGAACGCGGTCACGAGCCGCTCGCCGAACATACGGGTGAGCAGCTCGCCCCGGGACTGGCCGTCGCCGTGCTCGCCCGACAGGGAGCCGCCGTAGGAGGAGACGAGGTCGGCGGCCCGCTCCACGAAGCGCCGGAAGCCGGCGACGCCCTCGGCGGTCCGCAGCCCGAACGGGATGCGGGTGTGGACACAGCCCTGCCCGAAGTGCCCGTACAGGGACGGGTGGTCGTAGTCGAACTCCCCGAACAGCTTCCGCAGGTCCCGCAGATAGTCGCCGAGCCGCTCGGGCGGGACGGCCGAGTCCTCCCAGCCCTCCCACGTCTCCCGGTCGTCGGGCGGACGGGCGGTGACGCCGAGCCCGGCCTCACGGGCCTTCAGCATCCGCTGCTCGCGCTCCGGATCGTCGGAGAAGGCGACGGCGCGGTCCTTCTCGGACCGGCCGAGGGCGCCCAGCAGGGCGTGCGCCTGCTCGTCGACGTCGTCCTGGCTGTCGCCGAAGAACTGCAGCATCAGCCAGCTGTCGCCCTCCGGCAGGGTGTCCAGGGACTCCAGGTAGGCGCCCTCCTCGCGCATCAGCTGGGCCATGCGCCCGTCCAGGGCCTCCAGCTGGCCGGGGGCGCAGTGCTCCAGCAGACGGGGGACGTCGTCGGCGGCCGTGCAGATGTCGTCGTAGCCGAGGACCAGCAGCGACTGGTACGCGGGCACCGGCACCAGGTCGAGCTCGGCGCGCAGCACGGTCACCAGGGTGCCCTCGCTGCCGACCAGGGCCCGGGCCACGTCGAAGCCGTTCTCGGGCAGGAGCGAGTCGAGGTTGTAGCCGGAGACCCGGCGCGGGATCTTCGGGTAGCCGCGCCGGATGTCGCCGAGATACTCGGTGACGATGTCGTCCAGGCCGGCGTACAGCTCGGCGCGCCGGCCGCCCTCCGCGGCGATCCGCTCCCGCTCGGCCCGCGAGGTCGGCCCGACCCACATCCGGACGCCGTCGTAGGTGAGCACCTCCAGGCGGCGCACGTTGTCGACGGTCTTGCCGTACGCCTGCGCGGACGCGCCGCACGAGTTGTTGCCGATCATGCCGCCCAGGGCGCAGTGGCTGTGCGTCGAGGGCTTCGGCCCGAACTGCAGCCCGTGGCCGGCCAGGCGCTGGTTGAGCACGTCCAGGACGATCCCCGGCTCGACCACGCAGGTCCGTGCGCCGGGATCGACGGAGACCAGCCTCGTGCAGTACTTGCTCCAGTCGATCACCACGGCCGTGTTCGTCGACTGGCCCGCGAGGCTGGTGCCGCCGCCCCGCGACAGGACCGGGGCGCCGAAGCGGGCGCACACCCGCACGGCCTGGGCCCCGGCCTCAACCGTACGAGGCACCACCACGCCGATCGGCACCTGCCGGTAGTTGGAGCCGTCGGTCGAGTAGGCGCCCCTGCTGCCCGCGTCGAACCTGACCTCGGCGTCCACCTCCTCGCTCAGCGCCGCCGCCAGCCCGGCCACATCCGCCCCGGAGGCGTCGAAAGGGGTGCGCGTCATCGGGAGAACCACCTTCCTGAGCCGCCGACCGTGCGCGACGTCCGGTCGCGCCGCGCGGCTCTCCGCCTGTCGCTCCCGAGTACCCGTCCTGACGGAAGGCAGCGCCACCCAGCGGCAGGGATCCTCGGTCCGCACCCGAAGGCGACGGCGGTCGGCACGCTGCTGTGGCGTGGATCACGGCGGCTGGATTGAGTCGGCCACCGGGGGCGGCTCCGTACCCTCTCGTGACCCGTGAGACCCGGACTGCGAGGATGAGGCGCCATGACCGTGGGGTGGTGTTCTCGCACGCTCAGGGCCGCTGTGTTCGCGGCCGTCTGCGTGCTGCTCGCCGCCCTGGGGCACGTCATGATGTCGGGGACTGCGGTGCCCTGGTGGGCCATGGCCGCCGGGGCGGTGGCGACCGGTGGCACAGCCTGGCGTCTGGCCGGCCGGGAACGCGGGCCGGTGCTGGTCGGCGCCTTCACGGTCGCCGCCCAGGCCGTACTCCACCTGTCGTTCTCGTTCGCCCAGGCCCTCGCGCACCCGGAGCCGACCGGCAGCACGCCGCTCGTCCGGCGGCTGGGCCACCTGCTGTGCGGCGCACCCTCCGGGCCCGCCGCGGAGCATGACGCCCTGTCGACGTCCATGGGCTCCATGGACCACGGCATGGGTGCCATGCACTCCATGGGATCGATGGACCACACGGGGGCCACGCATTCCCTGGAACACGGCATGGGCGGCATGTCCTCGACCGGCATGCTCGCCGCCCACCTGCTGGCCGCGCTGCTGTGCGGCCTGTGGCTCGCCCACGGCGAGCGCGCCGCGTTCCGCATCCTTCGGTCGCTCGCCGGCTGGCTCTTCGCCCCGCTGCGTCTGATCCTCCGCCTGCCCGTGCCGCCGCACCGGCCACGCGTCCGCGCCCGCCGGCGCCGGTCGGAGCGCGTGCTGCGGCAACTCCTTCTCACCCACACGATCACCTCTCGGGGACCGCCCGCGGGGACCGCTGTCGCCTGACGACAGTCGGTTTCCCCGAGGCCGTCCACGGAGCCGTCGGCTCCCGCCTCGGGCATCGGCCGCGCACACCCGCGCCCGGCCGTTCACCCCCTCACTCCTCCACCGGTTCCGCCGCGCGTGCGCGCACTGCTGTGTACGCACGCGCGGACACCGGCCCCTGGATTCCCGAGAAGGAGAGACACCAGGTGCTCACTCCTGCCCTGCCCCTGTCCGCAACGCGTGAAGAACCGGAAGAAGGGCCGGGGGACGACTCGGTCACGGCCTGGGCACTGGCCGCCCGCAGCGGCGACCCCGACGCCGTCGACCTCTTCGTCCGCGCCCTGCACCGAGACGTCCGCCGCTACGTGACGTTCCTCGGCGCCGACCCCCAGAGCGCCGACGACCTGACCCAGGAGACATTCCTGCGCGCCCTGGGCAGCCTGCACCGGTTCGAAGGCCGCTCCTCGGCCCGCACCTGGCTGCTGTCCATCGCCCGCCGCGCGGTGATCGACAGCATCCGCTACCGCTCCACCCGGCCCCGCCTGGCGGACACCGACGACTGGCAGTCGGCCGTCGAACGTGCCCAGCCGCGCGGTCTGCCCGGCTTCGACGACCGCATCGCCCTCGCCGAGCTGCTGGACAAGCTCCCGGACGACCGCCGCGAGGCATTCGTCCTCACCCAGCTGGTGGGCCTGCCCTACGCGGAGGCAGCCGGGGTGAGCGGCTGCCCGGTGGGCACGGTGCGCTCACGGGTCGCCCGCGCCCGCACCGCGCTGATCGAGTGCCTGGACGACGCCGAACGCTGTCCGCCGGTGCCCGCCGCCTGACCGTGCCCCCTGGGGCGCCCGACGAGAGAAGTGACGCTGCGGAGTGTGCTCTTGAAGCAGGGCGGAAACGTGCGGGAGCGCCGGCGGCGCGTTGTCATCGTCGCTTACGACGACACGCAGATCCTCGACATCGCCTGTCCCAGCGGCGCCTTGGACATCGCCAACCGGTACGGCGCACAGCCGCCCTACGCCGTCGAACTGGGCACCCTCGGCCGCCGGACCGCCCGGAGCTCGGCCGGGATCGTGCTGGCGGCCGGGCAGAGCCTGGAGGCGGTCGCGGGAGGCCTGGACACGCTGATCGTCGTGGGCGGCATCGGCTGCGAAGACGCGGCGGCGGACGAGCGCTTGCTGGGCCAGGTGCGCCGGCTGGCCGCACACAGCCGGCGTGTGGCCTCCGTCTGCACCGGCGCGTATGTGCTGGCCGCCGCCGGACTGCTCGACCACAGACGGGTGACGACCCACTGGGGGTGGGCAGGCCGGCTCGCCGAGCGCCACCCGGCCGTGGCCGTGGACGCCGGTCCCCTCTACATCCGCGACGGCAACGTCTACACCTCGGCCGGGGTCACCAGCGCCCTCGACCTCACGCTGGCCCTGATCGAGGACGACCACGGTCCGACCCTCGCCCGGACCGTCGCCCGCGAACTGGTCACTCATCTGCACCGGCCCGCCGACCAGGCCCAGATATCGATGTTCCTCGCCGCACCGCCGCCGGAAGACCGGCTGGTCCGGGATCTGATGGGCCATATCGCCGGCCATCTGGCCGAGGACCTCAGCCCTGCGGCTCTGGCGGCCCGGGCGGGGGTCAGCTCCCGGCACCTGACCCGCCTGTTCACCGCGCACCTCGGTACCACTCCCGCGCGGGCCGTACGCGCCGCCCGCACCGAAGCGGCGGCGCACCTCGTACGCTCCAGCGCACTGTCCATGGCGGCGATCGCCCGGCGCTGCGGTTTCCGGTCGGCGCAGACGCTGCGGCAGGCGTTCCTCGACCACTACGGGGTCACGGGGGACAGACTTCGCAGGATGCCGGACATGCCACCCCCACAGGCCGCACCGGGGCAGAAGACTCCTGGCCCATGAGCCATTCCACGACACGCAGAAACGTCCTGCGCGGGACCGCGGCCACGGCCGCAGCCGCCCGGACCGAAGCGGCGCACGCCGCCCCGCACGGCGGCGGCACGGGCCCGAACATCGGCATCCTGCTGTACGACGGTTACAGCCTGCTGGACCCCACCGGCCCGGCCGAGGTCCTGTCCCGGCTGCCGGACGCCACCGTGACCATGATCGCCGAGAAACGCGGAGCCGTCCGCACGGACACGGCAGACGTCGCCGTGGTCGCCGAGCGCTCCATCACCGAGGTCGACCGTCTCGACGTCCTCCTCGTACCGGGCGGGGGCGACCGAGGCACCGTCGGGGCGATGAACAACCAGGCGCTCCTGCGCTGGATCCGCACGATCCACCGCCACACCCGGTGGACGACCTCCGTCTGCACCGGCAGCATCGTCCTCGCCGCGGCCGGACTGCTGGACGGCCGGGAGGCGACGACCTACTGGGCCTCCGCCGACTACCTCCAGTCCACGTTCGACGTCACCTACCTGCCGCAGCGCTACGTACGCTCCGGAAAGATCATCACCGCGGCCGGGGTCTCGGCGGGAGTGGACATGGCCCTGTACCTCGCGTCCCTGATCGCGGACGACGACACGGCGAAGGCCATCCAACTCGCCGTCGAATACGACCCCCGACCCCCCTTCGACTCCGGCAACGCCGCGGAGGCCAGTTCCCAACTGAAGGAACGGGCGTTGCGGTTGCTCGCCGCATCACAGGTCCCGACGTAAGGATTCCGTCATCAGGCAGGGGGTGCTGCCCGGCCGCCGGTCTCCGTTGAATGGGAGAGCAACGGGAAAGTCTCAAGAGGCGAGTGGGGATGGGGCGCGTGCGCAAGGCATTGACCGGGCCGTTGGCTGTCGCGGTGCTGGTGGTGGTCGGCGGCGTCGGCTTCGGGCTGTACTGGTTCCAGCCGTGGAAGCTGTGGCAGGACGAGACCGTCCAGGAGGCGCTGCCCGGGGTGGTGGAGAACTCCGCTCCTCCTGCCGCGGCGCCCTCGGACGAGCCCGCCGAGCCGCCCTCCCCGGCCGCCGGCCCGCAGACGCTGGCCAGTGGTGAACTGATCAGCCATGAGCACGCGACCTCGGGCACGGTGAAGCTCGTACGGCTGGCCGACGGCTCCCATGTCCTCCGGCTGGAGAACCTGAACACCAGCAACGGACCGGACCTGCGCGTCTGGCTGACCGACGCGCCGGTGAAGCAGGGACAGGCCGGGTGGCATGTGTTCGACGACGGCAAGTACGTCAGCCTCGGCAAACTGAAGGGCAACAAGGGAAGTCAGAACTACGCCCTGCCCGCTGACGTGGATCCGGCGGGCTACGGCAGTGTGACCATCTGGTGCGACCGTTTCGACGTGTCGTTCGGCGCCGCCGAGCTCGCCCGGGTCTGACAGGCCCGGACCGGGACTCAGCCCAGGGCGTCGAGGGCGGCCAGGATGTCGGCGGGTTCGGCGCGCCGGGTGTAGTCCGCGTCGACGAAGGCCCAGCGGATGACGCCCTCCCGGTCGATGACATAGGTGGCGGGCAGCGGCAGGGTGCGGGCGTGGCCGCCGTTGACGCGCTGGAGGTCGAAGCCGAGCCGGTCGTAGACGGCCGCGAGGTCGTCGGGGAGGTCGAAGGCGAGGCCGTACTGCTTGGCGGTGTCGGAGCCGACGTCGCTGAGGACGCTGAAGGGGAGCCGGTGCTTGTCGGCCAGGGAGAGGGATTCGTCGGGTATCTGCGGGGAGACGGCGGCGAGGGCGGCGCCGCGTGCGCTGATCTCGGCGTGGTGCTGCTGGAGGGCGCGCAGGGCGATGTTGCAGTACGGGCACCAGGCGCCCCGGTAGAACGTCAGGACGACCGGGCCGGCCGCGAGCAGACCGGCCAGGCTCACGGACTCGCCGGTCGCGGAGGGAAGGCGGAAGCGGGGGGCCCGCGCGCCGACGGTCAGTGCGCGGTCGGCGTGACCGGAGTCGGCGAGCTCCTGGCCGGCCCGCCGCATGATCTGCC
>NZ_MUKA01000220.1 GCF_002150735.1 Streptomyces africanus | reverse complement strand
TGGACCGGCAGGCCGGCGTGACGGAACGGCCGGCCCGGGCGCCCGATCGCCTGCCGGCACATCGTCGGGCGCCCCCGGTCGCACTCCGCGCACGTACCGCAGTTCGCGAGCGTGGACAGGGACACGTGGTCCCCGGGCGAGACATGAGTGACGCCCTCCCCCACCGCCTCCACCACACCCGCCCCCTCATGGCCCAGCACCACGGGAACCGGGAAGGGTATGGTCCCGTCCACCACCGACAGATCGCTGTGACACAGCCCCGCCGCCGAGATCGCGACGCGCACCTCCCCCGGCCCCGGCTCCCGCACCTGAAGGTCCGTGACGACCCGGACCTGCTTCCCGTCGAAGATCACGCCTCGCATCACGCGGCTCCCTTGGGCTCCCTGGGCAGGCCGAGCACCCGCTCGGCGATGATCGTGCGCTGGATCTGGTCCGAGCCGCCGTAGATGGTGTCGGCCCGGGAGAAGAGGAAGAGGTGCTGCGCCGCGTCCAGTGCGTACGGCGACGCCGCCGACCAGTCCGCCGGACCGGCACTCGCCGCCGCGCCCCGCACCAGCACCGCCAGCTCCCCGAGCCGCTGATGCCAGCCGGCCCACAGCAGCTTCGCCACGCTCGGTGCTCCCGCGTCGCCCGAACCGCCCAGGGTGCGCAGGGCGTTCCAGCGCATGGTGCGCAGCTCGGCCCACTGCCGTACGAGCCGTTCCCGTACGACGGGATCCGTCACCGCGCCCGACTCCACGGCCGCCCGCACCACGCTGCCCAGCTCCTCGGCGAAGCCGATCTGCTGCGCCAGCGTGGACACGCCCCGCTCGAAGCCGAGGAGGCTCATGGCGACGCGCCAGCCGTTGCCCGCACCGCCGACGACATGCTCCGCGCGCGCCCCGTCGAAGAAGACCTCGTTGAAGTCGCTGGTGCCCGTCAGCTGCCGGATGGGGCGGACCTCGATCCGGCCCGGCTGGTCCATGGGGACGAGGAGGAAGGTCAGTCCGTGGTGCCGCTGCGAGCCGGGCTCGGTGCGGGCGAGCACGAAGCACCAGTCGGCCTCGTGGGCGAGTGACGTCCAGATCTTCTGCCCGGTGACCCGGTAGGTACGACCGTCCGTCTCGCGCACGGCCGCGGTCCGCACACCGGCCAGGTCGGAGCCGGCGCCGGGTTCGCTGTAGCCCTGGCACCAGAGTTCCTCACCGGCGGCGATCGGGGGCAGGAAGCGGGACTTCTGCTCCTCGGTGCCGTGCGCGAGGAGCGTCGGGGCCAGCAGGTTCTCGCCGATGTGCCCCGAGCGCGGGGGCGCGCCCGACCGCGCGTACTCCTCGGCCCACACGACCTGTTGGGTGAGCGTGGCCGTGCGATTGCCGTATCCGCCCGCACCCCACCCGATCCCGATCCACCCGGCCGCCCCGAGGGTGCGCTCCCAGGAACGGCGCTCGCTTGCGCCCTCGGCGTGCGTCGCGAGCCAGTCCCTGACCTCGCCCCGAAAGTCCTCGTCTTCACGCGCGAACCCGAAATCCACGATTGCCGCCTTGGTTCGATGACTGGGCTTGAGATGAGGTTCCTAAGGGGCGCGGGGAACTGCGCGAGAAACCACAACGCACCCGCAGCCGCCCCACCACACGCACCCCCGAGCTACTGGGCGTTCGGCCGCTCCCCTTCCCGCGCCGCCCTCTCCATCTCCCGCACCCGCTCCAGCATCGGCATCGGATCCACCCCCACCGACCCCGGCAACACCTCGGCGATCCGCTCCGGCGTCCACGCACCGCCTTCGGCGTACACGGCCCGTAGCTCCCGCGGCTGCGCCCACACCGCGATCTTCGCCCCGGCGACCGTGTACACCTGCCCCGTGATCCCCTGCCGGGAGGCCTCGTCGGACAGCAGATACACCACCAGCGCCGCGACATCCTCCGGCTCCCCGATCTCCGCCAGTTCCATCGGCACCCCCGCGGACATCCGCGTACGCGCGACCGGCGCCACCGCGTTCGCGGTCACCCCGTACTTGTGCAGCCCCAGCGCCGCGCTCCGCACGAGCGAGATGATCCCGCCCTTGGCCGCGCTGTAGTTGGCCTGCGACACCGACCCCTGGTGGTTGCCGCTCGTGAAGCCGATCAACGTGCCGGCGCGCTGCCCCCGCATCACCGCCGAGGCGGCCCGGAACACGGTGAACGTGCCCTTCAGATGGGTCGCGACGACCGGGTCCCACTCCTCCTCGGTCATGTTGAACAGCATCCGTTCCCGGAGGATCCCGGCCACGCACACCACCCCGTCGAGCCGCCCGTACGACGACAGCGCCACGTCGACGACCCGCTGCCCGCCCGCCATGGTGGAGATGTCGTCGGCGACGGCGACGGCCTCCCCGCCCGCCGCCTCGATTTCCTTGACCACGGCCTCGGCGACCGCGCTGGTCGGGGAGGCGCCGTCGACCGCCACGCCGTAGTCGTTGACGACGACCTTCGCTCCCTCGGCCGCCGCCGCGAGCGCGACCGCCCGGCCGATGCCCCGCCCGGCGCCGGTGACGGCGACGACCTTGCCTGCCAAGAAGTTCCCCACGCCCGGCCCCTTCCCGTCCCACGGTTTCTGACGGACCGTTAGATTTGCAGACCTCCAGATTCTACGACCCGTCAGATACGGGAACACAAGCCCCGGGGAGGACTCATGTCACTGCCGGACGCGTTCCACGACATCGCCAAGCGCGTGAACAACTGGGGCCGTTGGGGAGCCGCCGACGAACTCGGCACCCTGAACCTGATCACCGACGAGGTCGTACGGGAGGCCGCGGCGACGGTCCGCACCGGTCGCCGGATCCCGCTCGCGCTGCCCCTGAGGCGCGACGGCGTCCAGACGGGCATGATCCCGGGCCGGATCGACCCGCTGCACGTCATGGTGCAGATCAACCAGGAGATCTTCGGCCCGGGCACCGTCGCCTGCAGCGACGACGCCGTGACCATGGGGCTCCAGGCGGCCACCCACTGGGACGCGCTGCCGCACGTCTCGCACTCGGGCAGGCTCTACAACGGCCGCCCGGCACACTCCGTCACCGCCCATGACGGCGCCGAGTTCAGCGGCATCGACAAGGTCCGGCACCTCGTCTCGCGCGGAGTCCTGCTCGACGTCGCCCGGGCCCGGGGCACGGACCGGCTCGACGGCGGGTACGCCGTCACGCCCGAGGACCTGGACGCGGCCGAGGCCCTGGCCGGGACGCGCGTGCGGGCAGGCGACGTCGTGCTCGTGCGGACGGGGCAGATCCAGCTGTGCCTGGCCGGGGACCGGCACGCGTACGCGTATCCGTCGCCGGGGCTGTCGATCCGGACACCGGAGTGGTTCCACGCGCGCGACGTCGCGGCGGTCGCCGACGACACCCTCACCTTCGAGGTGTTCCCGCCCGAGGTGGAGGACCTGTGGCTGCCGGTGCACGCCCTCCATCTCGTGGAGATGGGGATGCCTCAGGGCCAGAACTGGAATCTCGAAAAGTTGTCCACAGCCTGTGGAGAATCGGGCCGCTATGCGTTCCTGCTGGCGGCGACACCCGAGCCGTTCACGGGAGCGACCGGCTCTCCGGTGGCCCCGGTCGCGATCCTGTAGGGCCAGGGATCAGACCCGCACGCCGGGCCGCCACCCACCCCAGGAGGCTGGATGGCGGCGCCACGCTGCTCGCCCCGAGCACGGCAGCGCGCGCCGCCACCCGACTCCGGCGCTCCCGCCCCGGCTCCCGTGGCCCTGAACAGGGAGCCGACGCCGAGTCACGACTCACACTCGCCGAGGGCCGCCGTCGCCGGCCCTCGCCGTCCCCTCACGGCGAATCGCTGCCCACAAGCGTGAGCACATGGTCACGAGGCGTCAACACCCATTCGGGGATTTGTCGCTCATGCGGCTTTCACCGTGGGCGCGCACGGAAGCACGTCCCGGCGCATCGCCGCATGCCATGACGAAAACGGCGGATCTACCGTGCGACCGTGCCCCGGCCCCGCCGCAACACCGCGCGGCATGTGCCGCCGTACACCGCCCCAGGCCGGCTCACACGGCCTCGTAGGCCAACCCCTCCATGGCGGCCCCGCCGCCGTACGCCACCGCGCCGCCCCCGCACGCCGCCGTGACCTCGGGGGACTTCGTACACCGGTCCAGTTCGCACCAGATGCGCTTGCCGGTGCTCTCGACGCTCCAGCCCCAGCGGTCGGCGAGGCCGTCGACGAGGGCGAGGCCCCGGCCGCCGGTCGCGTCGTCGTCCGCACACCGGGGCACGGGGGCCCGGCCGCTGCGGTCGGCGACCTCGAGGCGGACGGTGACCCCCTCCGTCACCGCACAGGGCAGGGACAGTCGCAGCACGGCGGGCCGGCCGGTGTGCACCACGGCGTTGGTGACCAGCTCGGAGACGAGCAGGATCAGGGTCTCGGCGAGCGGCTCGTCGGCCTGTATACCCGACCCGGCCAGGCGGGAGCGGGCCCACCGCCGGGCCCGCCCCACTTCTGCGGGGTCGGGCCGGATCTCCAGCTGCACTTGAAGCACCTGCACCGCTCACACCATCCGAACCGGCGGACACTTAGGCTCGCGCCTCACGAGGGCCACGATCGTAGCCATTTTCTGCATGGCCAGAACAACGGCCGGGACGAGGATCACGCAACGTGAATCCCTTGTGGGACAGCATGGTTGACGTACAGTCACCCCAACAAGCGCTTCGGGCATATTCCAGCGCGAAGGAGTACCCGTGCGGCATACTGTGCGACGCTCGCTGCGGGGAGTCGAACAGGCGGCGCTACTGGGTCGTACCGCGCTCAGAACCACTCGCATCCCACACAAGGTACCGGAGCCCGCAGTCGACTCCGGGCCGTGACGAGTCGCTCCGGGGACACAAGCCGGTATCAACGCTCCGTGATCACGGGATGCCACGATCCGCGACATCCCCACGGGCATATTCGGCGACACCGCAGCCAGGCGGCCTGTCAGGCCCCTCCGGCCGCCAGAGCAGCCGCGAGAATCTCCTCACTCTCCGTGACTCCACCCGCACGCTGGGTTCGAACCCATGCGCGCTTCAGATGGAGATGGACCTCGGACTCCCAGGTGAAGCCCATGCCGCCGTGCACCTGGAGACAGTCGCGGGCGCCGCGCACGGCGGCCTCGTCGGCGAGCAGACGGGCGGCGGCGATGTCGACCGGGTCGGCGGTGACGGCCGCCGCGTACACCGCCGCGCGGGCCGTCTCCGACCGGACCAGCATCCCGGCGCACAGGTGTGCCACCGCCTGGAAGCTCCCGACGGGCCGTCCGAACTGTTCGCGCGCCCGGGCGTGTTGCACCGCCAGTTCGCAGACGCGGCCGGCCGTGCCGAGCTGCTCGGCGGCGGTGAGGAGGACGGCGACCGGGTCCGGTTCCGCCGCCGTGCCGCCGGGCACGCGGTGCAGGGGCGTCAGCGGGTCGAGGGAGCGCACCGGCACGGCTCCGGCGGCGTCACCGCGTACGACGTCGGCCTGCGCCGGCCACTCCACGAGCCCGCCGTCCACGGCCGCGACGACCGTCTCCCCGGTGGCGGCTCCCGGCACCACACCGGCCGCGAGATGGGTGGCGGCCAAGGGCCCGGGCAGCAGCGCCCGCCCCGCCTCCTCGAACACCAACACCGCCTCCGGCAGCCCGAGTCCCACCCCGCCCTGCGCCTGGGGCAACCGCAGCGCGAAGAACCCGGCGTCGCCGAGGGCCCGCCACAGCTCCCGGTCGAGCCGGGCGGGGCCCTGCGCGGCGGCCCGCAGCGCCGTCCCGTCGAAGTGCCGCGCCAGCAGCTGCCGCATGGCGTCCCGCACGGCCCGCTGGTCGTCCGTCAGCCGGAAGCGCACGGTCACCGTCCCTTCGGCAGGCCGAGGATCCGCTCGGCGATGATGCTGTGCTGGATCTGCGAGGTGCCGGCGGCGATGGTGTACGAGAGGGAGGAGAGGCGGGCCGGCGTCCAGGGGCGGTCCAGGTCGAGGCAGTCGGCGCCCAGGACCTCGGCGGCGGCGTCGTAGAGCTCCTGGCGGGCGTGCGAGTACCGCAGCTTGAAGACCGAGCCTCCGGCGCCCGGCACGCCGCCCGACGCCTGCGCCGCGCTCACGTTCCACTGCGTCAGCCGCCACAGCGCCCGGAACTCGGCGTGCAGCCTGCCCAGCCGGCGCCGCAGTGCGGAGTCGTCCCAGCGGCCGTTCTCGCGGGCGGCGACGGCCAGTTCGCCGAGGACGCGGCGGCAGGCGACGACCTCGCCGGCGAAGGCCGTGCCGCGTTCGAAGGACAGCGTCACCATGGTCACGCGCCAGCCGTCGTTCTCGTCCCCGACCCGGTTCCGGGCCGGCACCCGCACCTCGTCGAGGAAGACCTCGGCGAACTCGGCCGAGCCCGCGAGCGTGCGCAGCGGCCGTACGGTGATGCCGGGCGCGTCCATGGGCATCGCGAGCCAGGTGATGCCCCGGTGCCTGGGCGCCTCCGGGTCGGTGCGGACCAACAGCTCGCACCAGTCGGCGACTTCCGCGTGGGAGGTCCAGATCTTGGAGCCGGTCACGACGTAGGTGTCGCCGTCGCGCCACGCGCGCGTGCGCAGGGCCGCGAGGTCGGAGCCGGCGTCCGGTTCGCTGAAGCCCTGGCACCAGACCTCCTCGCCGCGCAGGATCGGCGGCAGCCAGCGCGCCCGCTGCTCGTCCGTGCCCTCGGCGGCGATCGTCGGCCCGGCGTGCAGCAGCCCCACGAAGTTGGCGCCCACGTAGGGCGCGCCCGCCTTCTCGGTCTCCTCCAGGAAGATCAGGCGGGTGGCCGGGGAGGCGTCCCAGTGGACGTCGGCGTATCCGGCGTCGTGGAGCCTGCGCTGCCAGCCGAGGTCGTACGCCCGCCGCCCCGGCCAGTCGTCGGGGGACGGCGCGGGCGGGAGGCCGGGGAGCGTCTTCGCGAGCCACTCCCGCAGCCGGGCCCGGAACTGCTCCTCCTCGGGCGTGTCCGACAGGTCCATCAGCGGTCGAGGTCCAGGTCCAGCATCCGGATCGCGTTGCCGCGCATCAGCTTGTAGACCGTCTCGTCGTCGAGGCCCTTCACATGGTCGAGGGCGACCTCCTTGGTGTGCGGGAAGGTCGAGTCGACGTGCGGGTAGTCGGTCTCGAAGGTGGCGTTGTCGCGGCCGACCACGTCGATCGACGCCACTCCGTGCTTGTCGCGGAAGAAGCAGCAGAAGATCTGCCGGTAGTAGTACGTCGAGGGCGGCTCGGGGATCGTGTCGCGGACGCCACCCCAGGCGCGGTGCTCCTCCCAGACGTCGTCGGCGCGCTCCAGGGCGTACGGGACCCAGCCCATCTGGCCTTCGGAGTAGGCGAGTTTGAGGTGCGGGAAGCGCACCAGGACCCCGCTGAAGAGGAAGTCCATCATCGAGGCCATCGCGTTGTTGAAGCTGAGCGAGGCCTGGACGGCGGGCGGGGCGTCCGGGGAGGCGGCCGGCATCTGGGACGAGGAACCGATGTGCATGTTGACGACCGTCCCGGTCTCCTGGCAGACCGCGAAGAACGGGTCCCAGTAGCCGGAGTGGATGGACGGCAGCCCGAGGTGGGTGGGGATCTCGGAGAAGGTGACGGCCTTCACCCCGCGCGCGGCGTTGCGCCGGATCTCCTCGACCGCCAGGCCGACGTCCCACAGCGGGATCAGGCACAGCGGGATGAGCCGCCCGCCGCTGTCCCCGCACCACTCCTCCACCATCCAGTCGTTGTAGGCGCGCACGCAGGCCAGGGCGACCTCCTTGTCGTGCGCCTCGGCGAAGGTCTGGCCGCAGAAACGGGGGAAGGAGGGGAAGCAGAGGCTGGCCTCGACATGGTTGAGGTCCATGTCCTTCAGACGCTCCGCGGGGTCCCAGCAGCCGGGCCGCATCTCCTCGCGGGTGATGCCCTCCAGGGTCATCTCGTCGCGGTCGAAGCCGACGGCGGCGATGTTGCGCTTGTACGGGAACTTCAGGTCCTCGTAGATCCACCAGTCGGTGGGCGGGCCGTCCGGGTCCATCGTGATGCGGTACTTGCCGCCGACGTAGGCGAGTTCACCGATCCCGGCGGTCAGCGCCTTCGGCCCGCGGTCGCGGTACTTGGCGGGCAGCCAGGTGTCGAAGAGGTGGGCGGGCTCGATCACGTGGTCGTCGACGCTGATGATGCGGGGCAGTTCGGTCGCCATGGGTCCCCTCCGCCGGACGGTACTTATCTGATGCAGCGTCAGATAGCATCCCACCTGACGACCCGTCAGCCAAGCAGCAGGGGGCAGCCGTGACCGAGACCCCGCACGCCCTGAGTTCGTCCCGCACCCTGTGGGAGCTTCTCGCCCGCCGCGCCGCCCTCACCCCCGGCCGCCCGCTCTTCCTCCAGGACGACCGCGTGCTCACCTTCGGCGCCCTGCGTACGCGTGCCGAGCGGGTCGCGGCCGGCCTGTACGGCATGGGCGTACGCCCCGGCACGGTGGTCGCCTGGCAGCTGCCCACCCGTATCGAGACGGCCCTGCTCTCCTTCGCGCTGGCCCGCCTCGGCGCCGTGCAGACCCCGGTGATCCCCTTCCACCGGGACCGCGAGGTCGGCTTCGCGCTGCGCGAGTCGAAGGCGGAGTTCTTCGCGGTGCCGGGCGTGTGGCGGGGCTTCGACCACACGGAGATGGCCCGGCGGCTCGGCGCGCGGGGCGTCTTCGAGGCCTACGACGACCTGCCCGACGGCGATCCGTCCGTGCTGCCTCCCCCGCCCTCGGACGGCACCGCCGTCCGCTGGATCTACTGGACGTCCGGCACGACCTCCGACCCCAAGGGCGTACTGCACACGGACCGTTCCCTGCTCGCGGGCGGCTCCTGCCTCGCCCACGCGCTGCGCCCCTCGGCGGACGACGTGGGCTCGATCGCCTTCCCGTACGCCCACATCGGCGGGCCCGACTACACGGTGATGCTGCTGCTGTACGGCTTCCCGGCGGTGCTGTTCGAGCAGTTCGCGCTGCCGGACGCGCTGGAGGCCTACCGGCGGCACGGGGTGACGCTGGCGGGCGGGTCGACGGCGTTCTACTCGATGTTCCTGGCGGAGCAGCGCAAACAGCCGGGGGTTCCGGTCGTCCCGTCACTGCGGCTGCTGGCGGGCGGCGGGGCGCCCAAGCCGCCGGAGCTGTATGACGACGTAATCAGCGAGATGGGCGTGCAGCTCACCCACGGCTACGGCATGACCGAGGTACCGATGATCACCATGGGGGCGCCGGACGACACCCCCGAGCTGCTGGCGACGACCGAGGGGCGGCCGCCGGAGGGCATGGAGATACGGATCGTGGACGGGGAGGTGCGGTTGCGCGGGGAGGCGGTGTGCCGGGGCTATCTGGACCCGGGGCAGACGGCCGAGGCCTTCGACGAGGACGGGTTCCTGCGCACCGGCGACCTCGGACGGCTGACGCAGACCGGGCACCTGGTCCTCACCGGCCGGCTGAAGGACGTGATCATCCGCAAGGGCGAGAACATCTCGGCCCAGGAGATCGAGGACCTGCTGCACCGGCATCCGGCGGTCGGGGACGTGGCGGTGATCGGGCTGCCGGACGCGGCGCGCGGGGAGTTGGTGTGCGCGGTGGTGGAACAGCGCCCGGGGGCCGGAGCCCTGACGCTCGCGGCCGTGACCGCCTTCCTGCGCGCCGAGGGACTGTCCGTGCACAAACTGCCCGAGCGGCTCGAGGTGGTGGAGGCCCTTCCGCGGGGCGAGACCCTGCGGAAGGTGCTGAAGTACAAGCTGCGCGAGCGCTATGCGGGCACCTGACGCCCGGCGCCGTGGGCGGCTACTCGGGCACCGTGAAGTAGCGGGCGAAGGCGGGGACGACCTCGGCCTCGCCGACCTTGCCGTCGCCGTCCGCGTCGAGCGCGGCGGCGGCCGTGCCCGCGATGTCCTCGGGGACGCCGAGGCACTTCAGGACACGGGCGGCCTCCTCGACCGTCGCCGCGCCGTCACCGTCGGCGTCGGCGACGTCCAGGGACGCGTGCAGGAAGGGACGGGCGATCTCGGCGAACCGGTCGGGGTTGTCGCGCAGCCGCTTGACCGCACCGGTGACGAACTCCTCGCGCGTGATGCGCTGGTCGCCGTCGCGGTCCGCAATCCCGGCCATGCCCTGCCAGAACGCCTCGGCGCCGCCGTACAGCGCCTGTCCCTTGTCGGACCGGGCCGCCACGGCGAACTCCGTGAGCAGCGCCTTGGCCGCGCCGTAGAAGTCCTCGCGGTCGATGTAGCCGTTGCCGTCCTGGTCGAAGGTGGCGAACCGGGCGGCGATCCTGCGCTCGTACTCGCTGCTGACCATGTCTCTTTCGGGCCGCCTTACGTCGGGTGGGGTGCGTCTCGCTCGGAGCGTACGACGGAGGGGGCCGTTCGGGCGCGGGAAAACGTCCCTTGCGCCAAGACCGGGGGAATTCCGGGACAACAGCGTGTCGGAACGGCAACACTCGTCCTACCGTGCGTCACCGGCCCCTCACGCGGACAGGGGTTCGCCCTCGTCACCCAGGGCCGCGTCCACATCGCCGTACACGTCGAACAGCCTGCGTACGCCGAGCGCGCCGAGGACCCGGTTGACATGCGACCCGTCGGCCGCACCCCGGGCGGGCAGCACCAGCCGCAGCCGGCCCTGGCAGGAGCGGATCAGCCGGCGGGCGGCGATGAGCACGCCGACGCCGCTGGAATCGCAGAAGAACACCTCGGACAGGTCCAGGACAAGACAGTGGTGCCCTTCGGCCACCGCGTCGTGCACACGCTGACGCAGCACCGGCGACGTCACCAGATCCAGTTCGCCCGACACCTGGAGCACGGCCCATTCGCCCTGCTCGCCGCCGGTCACTTTGAAGGTCACCACCACGCCCTTCGATCGCCAAAACGGAAGCAGTCCCTACGCTTCCTTGCAGCGCGGCTGCCCAGCGGCCGTTCCCTGAAACACAACCCGAAAAACGGATCCCCCGGAGAAGAGGCTTGTTTTAGTCGACTTCGATCCTGTTCGATCCTCTTCAGTCAGGTCTGATCGGAGGTGGGGTGGGTATGCGCGGCACGACGGTACCCGGCACGAGCCGCCGGCGGTCCTCTATCACCTGCGGCCGGTCAGGGGGCGCACATTGCCACAAAGGGGCGTGCGCGACGGAACGTGCCGACTACATTCGGGGAGACGTCGGACACAGGCTGGACAGGGCACGGGCGCGGGACACGAGCAGGGGGTGAGGGGGCCGCATGGCGAAAAAGGACGTACCGCCTCGCTGGGACCGCAAGATGCAGCAGCGGCTCGCCCGCGGGGAGGCCGCCGCCCTCGCTGAGCTCTACGACCGGTTCGCCTCCCTCGTGCATGGCCTCGCCCACCGCGTCCTCGGCGACGAGCGCGCCGCCGACGGCATCACACGCGAGGTCTTCGTCCACGTCTGGGAGCATCCGGACACCTATGACCCCAAACAGGGCCCGCTGCGCACCTGGGTCGCCACGCTGACCCACCGCCTGGCCGTCCAGCGCCTGCGCGCCACCGAGACCGCCGCGCTCGCCCGCGAGGGCTCCGGCTCGGCTGAGGAACTGGAGCACACCGTGCGCCGGGCCTCGGTAGCCGCCCGCGCCGACTACATCGTCCAGTCCATGCCGGTCCCGCTGCGCTCGGCCCTGGAGCGGGCCTACTTCCAGCGCCGCGACTACCGCCAGACCGCCACCGACCTCGGCATCACCGAGGACGAGGCCCGCCGCCGCCTCCGCCTGGGCCTGCAACTCCTGGCCACCGCCCACGACTCCGAGGCACCCGGCGCACCGCCCGGATACGGGGGTGCGGTGTGAGCGGGCCGGACCGGTTCGAGGCGTGCGACGGCGATGACGAGGAACCGGGGCGCCCGCCGCGGATCCCCACGCCCCGGACCTCGGTCGAGGACACCGGGCTGCCGTTGCCCGCTGTGGAGGAGCCCGGTGACGCGACAGAGCCGCCGCCCGCACCGCCCGCGTTCGAGCACCCCGTGCTGAAGGCCCTGCTCGGCGCCTGGGCACTGGCCGCGTGCTCGGCGGAGGAGGCCACGGCCGTCGAGGAGCACCTCGGCGAGTGCGGTGCGTGCGCCGACGAGGCCCGGCGGCTGCGCGAGGCGGTCGGGCTGCTGCAGCGCCCCGACAGCCTCGACCTGGACCCGGGCCTGCGCACCCGGGTCCTGGAATCCTGCCTGGAGCGCCGCCCGCCGCGCATCCCGGTGCCGGACTGGGCCGCCGCGTACGACACCGAGACCGCGCGCCTGGACGCCCTGCTCCAGGACTTCGGCGACGCCGAGTGGCACGCGCCGGTACGGCTGCGCTGGTTCCGGGCCGACGAGGCCACGAGCCGCCGCACCACCGTCGCCGGCGTCATCGCGCACCTGCTCAGCGTGGACGGGCTGGTCGCAGTCGCGCTGGGCCTCGACGACCCGCTGGGCGACGTCACGCCCCGGCGGCCGACCCCGGCGGCCCGCACCGAGGCGTACTGGAACGCCTCCCACTTCCCGCCCACCCGTGCCGTGCGGGCACCGTGGCGGGAGCAGAGCCACCACCTCGTCCGCACGGTGTCCTTCACCGGCAGCGGCGTCGGCGGGCTGCGCGTGCCGTACGGCGACTTCGAGCTGCCCCTGCACGACGCGATGCTCGACCGGGCCTTCGAGTGCTGGGTGCACGCCGAGGACATCGCGGACGCGGTCGACTACCCCTACGACCCGCCCTCGCCGCGCCATCTGCACCGCATGATCGACCTGGCCGCCCGCATGCTGCCCGGCGTCCTGGCCGCCCGCCGCCGAGGCGGCCTGGCCGCACCCGCCCGCCACCGCCATCTCGTGACAGCGGGTGAACCGGGCCGCAGCCTCCGCCTGGAGATCGAGGGCTCGGGTGGCGGCGAATGGCTGATCCCCCTCGACTCCCCCGCCGCGAAGGGCTCCGCCGAGCACGAGGTGGCCCACGTGGCCCTGGACGGCGTCGAGTTCTGCCGCCTGGCAGCCGGCCACGTGCCCCCACAGGAGGCGGCGGCGGGCCAGGTGGGAGACAAGGAGGCGATCAGGGATGTCCTGTTCGCGGCGGCTTCACTGAGCAGGATGTGAGTAACTCAGGGGCGCGGGGAACTGCGCGAACGGCCCCCACGACCTGCACTCGCACGCGAAACGGGACGGCCCGAGCTCCTAGGCGAAAATCACGGTCCGCCGCCCGTTGAGCAGAATCCTCCGCTCGGCATGCCACTTCACGGCCCGCGCCAGCGCCTGACACTCGACATCCCGCCCGATCGCGACCAGCCCCTCCGGCGTCACGTCGTGCCCGACCCGCTCGACCTCCTGCTCGATGATCGGCCCCTCGTCGAGATCGGCCGTCACGTAGTGAGCCGTCGCCCCGATCAGCTTCACACCCCGGGCGTGAGCCTGGTGATACGGCTTCGCGCCCTTGAAGCTCGGCAGGAACGAGTGGTGGATGTTGATGATCCCCCCGGCCAGGGCCTTGCACAGGTCGTCCGACAGCACCTGCATGTACCGGGCGAGGACAACGAGCTCGACACCCTCCTCCCGCACGATGTCGAGCAGCCGGGCCTCTGCCTCCGGCTTCGTGTCCTTCGTCACCGGGATGTGGTGGAAGGGGATGTTGTAGGAGCCCACCAGCTCCGCAAAGTCCGTGTGGTTGGAGACCACACCCGCGATCTCCACCGGCAACGCCCCGGTCCGCGCCCGGAACAGCAGATCGTTCAGGCAGTGCCCGAACTTGCTGACCATCAGCAGAATCCGCATCTTCTCGTCGGCCCGGTTGATCTGCCAGTCCATCTGGAAGGAGTCACCGATCGCCGCGAAGCTGGCCCGCAGCTTGTCCAGGCTCACCGGCGCCTCGGCCGAGAAGTGGACCCGCATGAAGAACAGTCCCGTGTCGTGGTCGCCGAACTGCTGGCTGTCCTCGATGTTGCAGCCGGTCATGAACAGATAGCTCGACACGGCGTGCACGATGCCCTTCCTGTCCGGGCAGGAGAGGGTGAGGACGTACTGGTCGGCCGGGGCCGCGGCGCTGGTGGACTGCTCGTTCATGCAGGACAGGGTCCCACAAGCCACGAGACCACCGGCAATCGTCCCGCTACGCGGACCTCGTCATGATCCGCAGCACCTCCAGGCTGCGCGGCGGCGCGTCCGGCTCGTCACCGTCGCTCGCGGCCAGCCGCACATGCGCGTCCCGGGCCGCCTGGACCGCCTCCGGCCACGCCTGGTGCTCCAGGTACGCGGCGACCGGCGCGTCCGGCCCGACCTGGTGCATGATCCGCAGCACCCGCAGCACGGCGGTGTCGACGAGGGCCGCCTCCTGCGAGTCACGGAAGATCGTGCCGACGTACTTCTCGGCGGACCAGTGGTCCAGCCAGGTGTCCTCGACCAGCCGGTACACCGCGTCGGTCACGTCGCCGTAGCCGTCCACGCCGGCCAGCCAGACGTCCCGCTGGAACACGGGATCGGAGAGCATGTGCAGCGCCGAGCGCACGTTGCTGCGCCAGCGCCACCACGGCATGTCATTGACAGGCATGCCGCCCATGGTGGATGAGCGACGGCCACGACGGGAAGAGTTCTCCGAAGCTTGCACGGTCATCGATCGTACGTTCCCCTTCACATCGGTCACACCGACCCCTGCAATTCACCTGTGCGTCACCGATCATTGACCGGAGATCACTGCCGGGTTAGTCATGTGGCGGAATCGTGTGGAGCCATGACCGGCAGGCGACGCAAGCGCAGCACATTCCTCCCCGGCCTCCTCACCCGTCACGCCAGATCCGGCGTCCTCTCCGCGGGCACGGCGGTCGCGTGCGCGTCGCTCCTCGCCGGCTGCGGGGTCGTACCCGGCACCACGGGGGATGCCGGGGACGACCCGATCACCGTCATGACCTGGGCGCCCCAGGACACCAAGGCGACCAACAAGCCCGGCATGCCCGCCTTCGCCCGCGCCTACGCCCGCTGGGTCAACACCCACGGCGGGATCAACGGCCGCAAGCTCAACGTGCTGACCTGCAACGAACACAACGACAGCGTGGCCGCGGCCAAGTGCGCCCGGCGGGCCGCCAAGGAGAACGTCGTCGCGGTCGTAGGATCCTACAGCCAGTACGCCGACTCCTTCTTCCCGTCCCTGGAGGGCGCGGGCATCCCGTACATCGGCGGCTACGGCATCACCAACGCCGAGTTCACCAGCCCGCTGTCCTACCCCGTCAACGGCGGCCAGCCCGCGCTGCTCGCCGGGCTCGGCAGCGCGCTCGCCGGCGACTGCGGGCCCGTTGCGCTGATCCGGCCCGACACCATCACGGGCGACCAGCTGCCCCCGCTGCTCGACTCCGGCCTGAAGGCGGGCGGTCACCGGCCCGCGCGGGACCAGCGGGCGGCGGAGGACGCCACCGAGTACGACGGCCAGGCCGAGCGGGCACTGGAGACGACGACCACCGACCCGGCGGACCGGGGGTGCGTGGTGCCCGCGCTCGGCGACCGCAACGGCACCTTCATGGACTCCTTCCGCCGGGCCCGCGAGGACTATCCCGACGTACGGACGGCCACCGTGCTCGGCAGCGTCGACCAGACGGTGATCGACGCGACCGGCGGGGCGTCGGGGCCCTACGAGGGCTCGTACATCACCGGCTGGTACCCGGTGGCGAGCGACCCCCGCTGGGACGCGATGAAGCGGGTGATCAAGGAGGAGGCCTTCGACGACAACCGCATCGACCCCGCGGACGCCGGAGTGCAGACCACCTGGATCGCCTACACCGTGTTCCGCGAGGTCGTCGAGTCGCTCGGCGGCGGTGAGGTGACCGCCGACACCGTCACGGAGGCCCTCGACAGCGGCCTGAGGATCGGCACGGGCGGGCTCACGCCGACGCTTCAGTGGCGGTTCCAGGCCGAGCTCGCCTCCGTCGGCTTCCCGCGTCTGGTCAACGCGAACGTGACCCTTCAGGTGGTGCGGGAGGGACGGCTGGTGTCGGCGCGGAAGGGCTTCGTCGACACGACGAGGACCCTTCAGAACGCCGACGTGAACGAATAAGCCCCGGTCACCTCACAGCTGCGTCGGCCGGCGCTCGGTCAGGCCGTACTTCTTCGCGATGCCGTTCCACAGCTGGGCCGCCTTGGCCTTCTCGGTGCTCGCGACACCGCTGGCCCGGTTGCCGGCCTGCGTCTGGCTGGTGACGCGGGCCTGGCCCTTCTTGCAGCCCTTCTTGCCCGCGGTCTGGTCGGCCCAGGCCGCGTAGTGATTGTCGGCCGAGGCGGAGGCCTGCCACGCCTTGGTGAGGGCCGTGGTCAGCGCGGCGTGGTCGGGCAGCTTGTCGACCGTGATGCCGGAGAGCCGGGTGACCAGCTGGTTGCGCTGCTCGGCCGCGTCGCGCAGGTCCTTGGCGGCCTGGGCGAGGTTGTCGCAGCCCCTGACGTCGGCCACCGCGTTGATCACCGTGCTGCGGCTGTCGCCGCTGTCGGCGAGGAGCTTGTCCAGCTCGACCGCCTGCGCGCGGGCCGGGTCCGCGGACGGCGAGGCGGAACCGTCCGTCGCGGGCGCCGAGGCGGCCACGGTCTTGTTGTTGTCACCGCCGTCGTCGTCACCGCCTCCGCCGCCGGCGAGCAGCGCGCCGGCGCCGACGCCGAGGACGGCGATGCCGATGCCGACGGCCGCGATGACCGGCACGCGCGAGCCGGTCCGGCCACCACGGCCGGGCCGTCCGCCGCCGGGCGGGGCATAGGAAGGCTGCGGCTGCGGCTGTTCGAAGCGGGGTATCTGCTGAGTGGCCGCGGCCGGGCTCTCGGCGCCGGGCTCGCTGCGGAAGAGGTTCTCGAACCCGGCCGGCGGCTGCTGGCCCCCGCCGGGCACCGGAGCGATGTACTGCGTCGCCTCGGCGTCCGGGTTCGAGGCGGGCGGCAGCGGCCCGGTCCCCAGGAACCGCGTCGCCTCGGAGTCCTGCTCGGCGGGCATCTCGGGCGGGAGCGCACCCGGGCCCACCGGGGGTATGTACTGCGTCGCCCCTTCGTCGGCGGGGCCGGCGGCGACGGGCGGCAGATACTGGGTCGCCCCCTCGTCCGCGGCCGGGGGCAGGGGGGCGCGCCCGGCGGCGGACCCGTACACGTCATTCTGCTGGGGCGGCTGCCCGCCGGCGGGCCCGTACGCACCGGCCTGCTGCGGCGCTTGCCCGCCCGCGGTTCCGGTCCCGTACACGCCGGACTGCTGCGGCTGCTGCCCGGCAGGCCCGGCCCCGTACCCGCCGGTCCCCTGAGGACCCGCCACGCCAGTAGGGGAGTTGTACGCGCCGGGCTGCTGCGGCTGCTGCCCGCCCGTGCCCTCCGGCGGCAGCGGGGCTCCGCCCGCGGGTGCGCCGTACTGTCCGGCGTCGGCGGGCGGGCCGTAGGAGCCGGTGTACGGGTTCGGGGGCTGGGTGCCCTCCGGGGGGAGCTCGCC